>JBCCRX010000376.1:0-6449 GCA_039201015.1 Bacteroidota bacterium
GGAGCAACGGAATTGTTGAGGGAATCAATAATAGAATCAAAATGATGAAACGTAGAGCTTTTGGATATAGAAATTTTCAAGCTTTCCGAACTAGGGTTTTGGTTGAATTTCTCTGATCTCCACAATGTTCACCGATGAGCCCCTTTTTTTCCTGGAGCGGCTATGCTTTTGAAATGCTTTGTTTGCACCACATTCCACAAATTAAAAGTGCTTTGGGCATCAGCGGCGTTCAGACGAGCATCAGTACCTGGCACACTAAGGAGGCACAAATCGATCTGGTCTTGGATCGAAAAGATCAAGTCATCAATCTTTGTGAAATGAAGTTCTCCATTCATCCCTTTGCGATAGACAAAAAATATGCAGAAAGCCTAAGAAATAAAATCGGGCATTTTAGAGCGCAAACCCAAACAAAAAAAGCACTTTTCCTGACTTTTATTACGACTTACGGCATTCAACCGAATAAATATTCTGGCTTGGTGAGGAATGATTTGACGGCGGATGTTTTGTTTGAGTAAGTGAGAGGACAGATTTATGAAGACCAGCAATTTCTTATTTAGGATTTAGAAATGTCATTTTTCGCTCTAAACTGTAAGAATAATTCCCAAATTAGGGTTCAAAAATGACCAACTTTGCTGCATCTCACAAAGCACTATTGCTAGATTTGCAAATTTCATGGCGGAAATTACCAACCAACTGCTCTTCTTTTTCAGCGGACTTGGCGTCTTCAATGGCTTGCTGATGAGTGTGTACTTCTTGTTTTTTATAAAGCCTCAAAGACTTCAAAATCAGTTATTTGGACTATTGCTCTTGATGCTAAGCATACGAATTGGTAAGTCCATTTTCCTGTACTTTTTAGAAGATTTATCAAAAGTTATTTTACAGATTGGCTTATCGGCTTGCGTTTTCATTGGACCTTTTCTATTTTTTTACATTCAAAGTGTTCTTCATCCCAGAGTAGATTGGATCAAAAAAATTCGCCCGCACCTTTTTGTTTTGTTTGCCTTGACTTTAATAGTTGGGCTTTGTTATTCTTATCCACGACGTCCCGATTTGTGGAATCCACTGATCGTTCAGGGCATTTATTTTATTTGGTTGAGCTACGTCGTCGCGGCTGCCTTTGCTCTGAAAAGAACATTTACTCGACTATTCAGCAAGGGTCGCTCGCTCACTTTAATTGAAAAATGGCTGTTGGTAGTTTTTTTCACCAATGCCCTCGTCTGTTTGGTTTTTCACACCATACTGTATTTTGGTTTTCCTTCTTATATTTCAGGTCCGATTGTCTTCTCTTTTGTTTTCTATGCTTTGGCTGGATTTTTACTATTTCATAGCAAAAGAAAACTCGTTTTTCACGGAGCGCAAGAACGCTACAACAACAAAAAGATTCAAGCGGCACAAGCATCGGAATTGGAATTCAATTTAAAGCAATTGATGGAAGAGCAATTTTTCTACAAACAAGCAGATTTGAAATTAGATCAGTTGGCATGGGCATTAAAGGTCAGTCCGCACATGCTGTCACAATACCTCAATGACAATCTTGGAAAGACCTTTGCGCAGTACATCAACGAATACAGAATTCAAGCAGCTTGTGATTTGCTCAAAACCGATCATCAATTTACGCTAGAAGGCGTGGGCTACGAGGTGGGCTTTCGCTCCAAATCAAATTTTTACGCCTCTTTCAAAAAGCTAAGAGCTTGCACGCCAAGTCAATACTTAAAGCAAGCACAAAAAGAGTAGCCTTTTATAATACAGGACACATCTGACTAGGATTTGGGTAGAATATCGTTTAGACTTGTCGCAAAATAATATTTTATGACAAAAATGATTTTTACCCTATGCTGGCTGGCTTTTGCCACCTCAATTTTCGGACAAACAGAAGACGAAAAACTACAAATTCCGCTACAAGATTACATGATCGGAACTTCTTACAATTATCCCGATCAGATTGTACGCGCTTTTTCAGATTCGGCTATCCTCTATCTCACAAAGGACGGTGCGCCTTGGGTTGTAAGTCCAAAAACTTATGCTGATTTATTTGCGAAAAGAAAAGCGGGGCAATTCAATGGAAGAATCGCCAAATTGATCAATACAGAAATTTACCAAGACATTGCCACTGCGGAAATTGAGATCAAAATTCCCAAAATCAATGCTCGATTCATTGATCTTTTGTTGCTCCAAAAATACGACGGCAATTGGAAAATTATCAGCAAAATGGCAACGCGCTATCCGATGCAATCTGAAGGAACTTTCCCTAAGCGAAAAGTAGTAGTGGAAGGCTTGCGGCGACCTTGGAGCATGGATTTTATCAGTGCAAAAGAAGCAGTAATCGCCGAGAAAGATGGTGATTTATTGCTCGTCGATTTAGCCACAAAAGAAAGAATGGCTATTCAAGGATTTCCTGATGATTTATACACTTTAAAAAAGATTCATCTAAAAGATTATCCCGCCTACACTTTTCCAAAGAATGCAGACGGAAAAGCACTCAGCTACAATGCGGGTATATTGGAAGTCTTACTTGATCCCAATTTTGAAGAAAATCAATGGATATACGTTTCTTATGTTGCTGAAAAAGGCGATCAATATGCGCTAAAAGTCGTCCGCGCCAGCTTGCAAGAAAATCAACTGAACAATGTCGAGACCCTTTTGATGCCAGGACCTTACAAAGAGGGATTGTTTCATTTTGGCGGCGGCATGACTTTCGGAACGGACGGAAAACTGTACATTACCGTTGGGGAAAGGTTGTTTTATGAACACAGCAAAGAAGGACTCGCTATTGCACAAGATGTGACAGACGCACGCGGTAAGATTTATCGCCTCAATCCTGACGGTAGCATCCCTGCGGACAATCCTGATTTTGGAAAAGATGCTATTCAAGGGCTTTACGCTATCGGTATTCGAGCGGCGCAGGGCATTACGGTCGAGCCACACACAGGACAAATTTGGTTTAGTGAGCATGGCACTATTCAGGGAGATGAAATCAATCTACTGGAAGCAGGCGCAAACTATGGTTGGCCCAATGTCACTTCTGGAAAATACCGCTCAAAAGGCTACCAAGCTGGCGAAGTTCCCAACGCCAACTTTAGCGATCCTATACATTATTGGCTGCAAACCGTTGCCCCTACTGGTCTGACCTTCTACACGGGCAATGCTTTTCCCGATTGGCAAGGCAATTTGATTGTGCCTGGTCTCTCAAGAGGTAGTCTTTGGCGACTCGTACTGAAAGGAAAAAGTGTCCAAACCGTCGAAGAACTTTTCGTGGACGATCACGTTCGTTTAAGAAAGGCAAAAATGAGTCCCGACGGTAGATTGTATTTGTTGACGGATGAGGAGAAAGGAAGAATTTTTGAGGTAATAAAGTAGAATTTTGATTCGTAAAGTACGTGGGCAAACTTATTCTTGACTTGAGTAGTCAAGAATGATTTTTATCTCCACATAATCTAGACCGCTCCACTACTCCATTCAATGTAGGGCTGTACGAAGTCTCGTTTTTTGTTAACATTTTACTAGAGAATAGCCTAAGCCAATGTCAGAAAATCGTTCAACAAGGGACTAATAGCTCTATTTAATCTCCTCCACCATCCTCCGCACCTCCTCCTCCGAAACCATCGTCCATTCAAATTCTTGCTCTACGTTTTCACGACCCATAGCGGCCTGACCTTTGTATTGCATTTGACTGCGTTGCTTGCGTTTGGCAGAACTGTGAAATGCAGTTAGTCCTGGAATGTCTAGTAACTGTTGGATGTTGTGGGCGCGGATGCCTGCACCTGCCATAATTTGGATACGTCCTGCGGCTTGTGCCACCCATTGTGCGATTTGCTCTTTACCCACTATGGCAGAAGTCGCTTGCCCAGCAGTCAATACGCGATCGACACCGAATTGAATCAATTGCTCTAAAACAACATCTGCTGCTCGGCACATATCGAAGGCACGATGAAAAGTGAAAGATAGGGGAGTGGCGGCGGCTAGTAATTGCGCTAATTGTTGTTGGGCAAGTGTTCCGTCGGCATTCAAACAGCCCGAAACGATGCCGTCCGCCCCTAAGTCTTTTGCAATTTGGATGTTAGCGAGCATGGTTTCCATCTCTAAATCAGAATAGAGGAAGTCGCCTTTTCGCGGACGAATCAAAACAAAAACGGGAATGGAAAGGTACTTTTTGGCGAGTTGTATTTTGGCTGCACTGGGCGTGATACCACCCTGAGCGAGGTTATCGCACAACTCAATTCGATGCGCACCACCCCGTTCTGCCTCAACTGCTGAACGGATACTATCGCAAGCAATTTCGAGTGTTTTAGGCATAATAAATGGAAGGTAATTTCTAGGCAATTAAACGATTATCTTCGTCGGGAAAGATAGCAATCGGTTTAAATTTCTTGGCTTCTTCGCTATCCATCCAAGCGTAAGAAATGATAATGACCACATCGCCTACTTGCACTTTTCTAGCGGCTGCACCATTCAGACAAATCATTCCTGAATCGCGCTCGCCTTTGATGACGTAAGTTTCGAGGCGTTCTCCATTGTTGTTGTTCACAATCTGAACCCGCTCTCCTGCTTGCAGATTCGCCGCTTCCATAAGGGCTTCGTCTATAGTGATACTACCCTCGTAGTTGAGGTCTGCACCCGTGACTTTTACCCGATGTATTTTTGATTTGAACCGTTGTATAAGCATAAAGGTTTTTGTTTTATTTCCGTCGTAATGAAACTTCACATTTCATTGTTTCCCACTTCCGCATTTTTTGACGATCGACGTAATATTTGTAACAAAAATCGAATAAAAACGATAGTTAATTTGGTGTTAAACTCAATTAATCCTTGTTTTTAAAATAAAATACTATTCACTCAACTTCATATTATCAATCAGTCGAATTGCTCCGAGCCATGCCGCTACGCAAGCAATCGCCTGAACTGATGTATCAAACATTGGTACGGTAGCTAAAGTTTTAGCGTCCACGATTTCAAAATAATCTACTTCAAAACCTGCTAGTTCCAACTGATTGATGGCATTTGCTTGAATTTCAGAAGGGGATTTGGCGGCTTGCCATTCCGCTTTTGTTTTTTTTAAAACCTGATAGATGTCGGGAGCAATTCGGCGTTCTTCTGTAGATAATCGTCTATTCCTAGAACTCATCGCCAGACCGTCTGCCGCTCGTTGAATAGGGCAGGGGACAAGGCTAATATTTGATCTCATCTGGCGTAGCATTTCTGCGATAATGGCTTGTTGCTGAAAATCTTTCAAACCCATATAGAGGCGATGTGGAGATACCAAATCCAATAGGCGATAAACTACCTGGACGACGCCTTCAAAATGGCCAGGACGATGCGCCCCTTCTAGCGTATTTGTCAAATGATCCAACTGAAAAACAGGTATATCAAAACCATCTTCTGGATAGATTTCGGCGGCTTTAGGAATAAATACTGCATCAGTCGCGACGCTTTCGAGTAAAGCAATATCTGCCTCTACCGTTCGAGGATATTTTTCTAAGTCGCTTGCTTCATTGAATTGAGTTGGATTAACGAAGATGCTGCAAATACTGAGATCATTCTGTTTCTTGGCAGCGCGCATTAAAGAAAGGTGTCCGTCGTGCAATGCGCCCATCGTAGGAACAAATCCAATGCTTTTTATTTTGATTGGTCTTCGCCATTGATTAAGCTCTGCTAGCGTTTGTAGTATTTCCATTTATTTTAAAGCCAAAGTTGGTAGTGCGGATGAGTTTCGTTTTGTGGCGAAGATAAAAAGATGTCAGAAACCTAAAACTGAAAATATGAAATCGCAAGATTTTCAAATTTGGAAGTCCTTTTTTGTTAAGTATGTTTACCTAATTATTTGAGCAATAAACTTGTGTAAAGTGTTCATTATAAACAATTTAAACAAATAAGCAGCTTAAACAAATAGGTAGAAGTACTTAAGTACCTGGACAAAAGTAATCTAGCTATTCAACTCGGCAGCATCGCGCTTGCAGCGCTCGCTGCTTAGTGGTGGTCTTGGAGGGCAGACAAAATATAAAGTGTTGTTTTCAACATCTTATATTTTGTCTGCCCTCCAAACCTCCTCTGCGCGCCGAGCCGAACTGTGTCCGCCTTACCGTGTCCGCCTTAGGCGTGAGGCGTGAGGCGTGAGGCGATGGCGCGCTAAACGTGACTTAAAATTGTCCGCCTATTTAGGAATGGTACACGAATAAATGTACATTTTAACTTGCTCTTTTTTCCTTTCTAATAGTCCCTTCTGCTTTGCGGTTCATTCGCTTGAATGTCCTTAACATTTACCCGTTGGGATCGCTCACTCATGCTAGCGGTTCACTTCGTTGAAAAGATACGGCTCATCGGTGAATTTTGTGGAATAGAAGAAAAGTGGCATAAAATTGTGCAAAGGTTTACCTTTGGGAAATGGAATCAAAAGAGTTATACGAGACCCTATTAGCATTGCCTTTATTAAGCGTAACAGGCGTAAAAATAGA
>JBCCRX010000377.1:0-6439 GCA_039201015.1 Bacteroidota bacterium
AGAGAATTTAGAGAGTTTGAGAGAATTTAGAGAGTTTGAGAGAATTTAGAGAGTTTGAGAGAATTTAGAGAGTTTGAGAGAATTTAGAGAGTTTGAGAGAATTTAGAGAGTTTGAGAGAATTTAGAGAGTTTGAGAGAATTGAGAGTTTGAGAGAATTGAGAGTTTGAGAGAATTGAGAGTTTGAGAGAATTGAGAGTTTGAGAGAGCGTACGAGTAATGCCGTTGACTTAAGAGGTTTCGTTGCTATTTTCCCCTAGCCCCTAAAGGGGAAACATTTCGTTTTTAGACAATTTTCGCTAAATCTGCTCTGCGTAGCTCTGCGGTTAAAAACTATAACTTAGGGTTAAGAAATCCCTAATCTTTTTTGGCATGGAACTAATTTGAAAAGTGAAAACGTTAAGCGGTTGTTACTTTTATGAATCACACAAAAAAATCGTCCAAATGAAACAACTGCTTTTTCTCTTTTCCTTTTCCTTGCTTTCTTCTTTTGCCTTTTCACAGGAGATCGAGAACACCTCAAGCGAAGAATTTCGTGCCAAAGTAGTGCGGATGCTAGAACTGCAAGGCACCAAGGAAAGATTTGAACTCGTTCTAGATCAAATGCTCGATTTGAGAGCTTCCTACACCGACCGTTTAATGCCTGATTTCGCAAATGAACTAAAAACAGAAATCAAGAAAGAGGGATTTGATGAATTGTACAATTTACTCATTCCTATTTATCAAAAACACCTATCTGGCGAGGAACTCGACGCAATTATTGCTTTCTATGAATCGCCTGAAGGACAAAGCCTGATCGCGAAATCACCGCTTATCATGCAAGAATCCATGCAAGTGGGCGCAGCTTGGGGAGAAGAAATTGGTGAGCGCATCGCAGAAAAAATGCTCGATGAGAAATATCAAATTCAAATTGACTCCATGGAGATTTTACCGCCAGATCGGCAGTAAGGAGAAGATGGCCCTTGACAAGATAATTTCCCTTAATTTACCATTTTTAAAATAACTAGTTTAGCATGCGTAGTTTTGGCTACGCATTTTTTTTACCATGAATAAAGTGTCCTTTGCATGAATAGTCGATTATAGAGAACCTCTATTAAAAACAAGATATAACAAGGCTAGATCGTTAAATTCAAGCAGCTTTTCAGCTAAAATATACCTATATTTACCCCAAAATACGACATGAATAGACGAGACGCCATCTTCAAAACTGCTCTTGGTGCAAGTACATTCCTCTTCGGCACTGCCTGCAACAATAAAATCGCTGCGACTACTCCAACCACAAGCAGCTCTACCAAATCTACTGCAGCCATCGGCATACAGCTTTTCACGATTCCTAGATTGGTGGACAATGACCTAAAAGGAACGCTCAAGCTACTCAGCGAAACAGGCTACAAAGAAGTAGAATTTTTTGGACCCTATCCGTTCAGTGCAGAAGCGACCAAACGGCAATGGAATATGTTCAAGCAGCAATTGGGCTTGAAAAACAATGCTTTCTACGGCTACACTGTGCAAGAAACAGCGGCTATGCTCAAAGACTACGGACTGAGTGCACCTTCTTTCCATGCCGATCTGGACACAATGCGTACAGGAATGAACAAGATGTTGGACGAGCTGGCTGTCTTAGATGCCAAGTACGTAGTGATTCCTGCTCTAAGTACTGGACGTTCTAGTTTAGAGGACTACAAAAAGATTGCCGAAGAGTTTAATGATTTTGGAGCGCAAATGTCCAAATATGATATGCAATTCGTCTATCACAATCACGGCTACGAACACAAAGAAATGAGCGGCGAAATTCCAATGCACTATCTCCTTAAAAATACCGACTCTAAATACGTAGCTTTTGAATTGGATATTTTTTGGATGCAAGCAGCGGGCGCAGACCCCAAAGTATTTTTGGAAACTTATCCAGACCGCTATGTAATGCTGCATTTGAAAGATGCAAGTGAAGCTTTCCGATTTTCGGGAGACGGCAGCACACCCGATCAGTGGATGGCGGGTTTTTCTAAAATGATTGATCCAGGCGAAGGGGTACTCGATGTAGAAGGTATTTTGGAAACGGCGAAGAAAACGAGTGTTCAACATTTTTTCCTAGAGCGCGATCTTGCACCCGATCCAATGAATACCATCAAAAACTCGTACAGCAATTTGTCCAAGATGTTAGCTTGACGTACCGAATTAGATTTGATGTTGTTCGGTATAGTTTGAGTTGCTTTTCTTGTTATCCAGCAACTTTCCATTGCTAGATAACTTTTCCTGCTGTCCTAAATCACGTGAAAGCATAAAAATTCGACTTTATCAATAGTTTTGAAGTACTTGAATGAAAAGAAATCACGATCCTATTGCTACAAGCCTTTTGCTTTTGCTACTGCTCTTTCTTCCGACTAAGATTTCATTAGGCTGCGGTCCTGTCATCATAGATTATCTAGGCTATAGCTTTGTGAATCCAAAATTAATGGAAGAAGTAGTGAAGCCTGCACCCTTTTTCTTAGACCTCAAATTTGAAGATTTATACATCAATCTTTCCAGCGAATCCTATCGACAACAACAATCCAATATCAAAGAATGGCAAAGCAGAGTTTGTGAATTTGCGGCACTGGACGACATTCGCTATGTAATATATGGCGCAGATGTCAATGAATTGATGTTGTTGCAGAACGCAGCACGCACACCAAACGCTCCTTTGCCTTCTACGATGAAGGACAATAGTTTTGTAGATTATTTGCTTGATTTAGATTGCAAAGAGACCATTGATTATCTAGTTTTTGCCAAGCGTTGCGAGCCGCACGTCATCTCCTATGCCAATCTTTGGGAACAGCCCGAACGCAACAAAGACGCTATGCAAATGCTCATCGACGAAGGCAAGCGTACTTTTCGACGAACAAATTCGCACTATATTCGGCTGCGCTATGCTTATCAGGTAGTTCGCTTGGCACATTACATAAAGGAACATCAATACGCACTCGATTTATACGATTTTTTCCTGCCTAAAATAGATGACCTCAATAGCTTGATTTACTATTGGTTGCAAGGGCATTACGCGGGTGCTTTACGCGCACTGGGAGATCATGTGAAAGCTTCTTATATCTATACGACTATTTTTGCGCACTGCCCCAACCGTCGAGCATCTGCTTATCGGAGTTTTTTGATTAAAACGGATGAAGAGTGGGAAGCTTGTTATTTGATGTGTAAAAGTAAAGAAGAGCGAGCCGCCATGTTTGCCATAAGAGCAGGTGAAAATACAGGGAGGGTGCTAGAAGAAATGGAAAAAATCTACGCCATACACCCCAAAAGTGCTTTTCTAGAATTGATGTTGATGCGAGAAATTCGGGAGCTAGAAAGTACATTTTTGGGCTATGCTGTCAGGGGAAATCGTCGAGATCAGCGCGTCGCCCAGCGCATTCCAAAAGATAAAAAAGCGGACTATCTCATTGAATTACAAGCCTTTGCTAGAAAATGTCGGCAGGAACAAAAGGTGAAAAACACCATACTTTGGCAATTGGCAGAAGGCTATTTGGAGTTTTTGGCAGGTGATTATTACAAAGCACGCCAAACACTCACAAAAGTTAGGCAGCAAAAAATTAGCCCAACCTTGCAAGAGCAATTGTCCGTACTGGATGCGATATTACAGTTGTCCGATATGCAAGCTTTGACACTAGAAGTAGAAGAGGAATTATTAGCAATTTCCAAAAATGAAGAACTTATGGAAATCTATCCTGATTTTCGCGAGTACTTCGACGATAGAGTCGCCGAACTCTACGCTAAAGCAGATCGCCCAGGATTGGCGTTTCGGGCGCATTATAGCCTAAGCGATTCACGCTACAACCCAGATATAGAAATCATTGAAGATTTATTGGGTTCTTTGGAGCGAAGCGATGAAGTCAGTCGTTTCGAGCTTTTGCTGGGGCGCGATACTTTGGGTGAAGCAGCGCGCGTGGAGTTGATTAATCAGAAAGCGACTTACTATATGGCGCGTGGTCGTTGGCGGGAAGCGAACGCCATTTGGGCAATGGCGGATCGAGCAGATTGGCGTAAATTTGGAGAGTTTAATATTTTCTTGGAGCAATTTAGAGACTGTGTGCATTGCGATGGCAGCAACGAGCGCGGTGTGGTGATTGATACTTCGGGTGGTTTTTATACCAAAGGACGCATTACAGAATTGATTTTGGAGAAAGAACGCGATGCGCGACTACGCGGCGAAGATGCGGAATACTTATTTTACGATGTTGGTTTGGCTTTGTACAATATGTCCTATTTTGGACCTGCTTGGGGCGCATCTGATTTTTTCCGCAGTGGTGCTTCGAATGTCTATTGGAATTTGGATGCCAAGAATGGCGTAGTGGCACATCCACAAGCTCCTTTTGGCAACAAAGAAAATTTTGATGTCTCCATTGCGCGCTATTATTTTGAAGAAGCACGAGATTTAGCTAAGCAAAATGAAAGACACGAACTCGCTGCCAAAGCCGCTTTCATGGCCGCAAAATGTGAGCAAAAACAGTACTTTACAAGCAGTATTTTTCGTCCGCCTGGCTACAATCAAATTCCTGCATTGCCAGAAGGCTACGACACCAATTATCGAGAATTAAGCCAACTCAGCTTCACGGATACTTATCGACGCATCATCCAAGAATGCCAATATTTTGCTGCTTACATGCGGTGAATCTCCATAGAGACATACTGCATAAGGGATAAAAAAGTACATTTGATGATTGGTGATTTGGTAATCTGGTGACACGGTGAACGCTTACTCACCAGATTGCTAAAAACGAACTTGTTTTTTTTACACCGAATAAAGTATAATTGTACTTTCACATCTAGGCACTTTTTTTTTGGAAATTTTTACTGCATAAAAATTTCCAAAAAGGGACTCTCGGACAGAAATAAAATTTTAAAAATTTTTAATTTTTAAAACTTTATTTCTGTCCAAAGAATCTCTTGAATTTTTTCGCAGAAAAAATTCGTATTTATACACATAAACTAAAAGGTGTCTAAGAGTGAAAATTGTACTAACTCTTCATCAAACGCGGCAAAAAGAGTAGCAATCCCAACAAAGCCACGCCCATCAAGACATAGAGCCAAATCGTACTTTCTTCTTGATTTTTGACAACGACTTCACTTTTTTTGACTTTCAATGCCTCTACAATGACATCCGTATTGTTTTTGAGCATGTCATAATAGCTAGGCGCTTCACTTGCTTCATCACCAATAGAATCGGCAAATAGGCGGCCGCCAATCTTTACATTGTTGTCTTTTGCGATTTGCTCCAGCAGTTTTGGATTGACCGTACTTTCAATGAAAACGGCGGGTACTTCGGTACTCTGAATGACTTCATTGAGGCGCGAAATATCAGAGGTTTGTGGCTCTGCATCCGTCGAAACACCCAAAATAGATTCCAAACGGATGCCGTATTTGCGTCCATAATATTGAAACGCATCGTGGGAGGTAATCAATACGCGCTGCTCCTCAGGAATTTCCTGTATTCTTTCCTCAATGTACTGATCTAGGTCTTCGAGTTGCTGTCTATAGACGCCGTGATTAAATTCATACTGTTCTTTGCCTGCTGGATCAAGTTCAATAAAAGCATTTTTGATATTTTCGATGTATTTCAAGCCATTTGCGGCATCCATCCAGGCATGCGGATCAGTAGAACCTTGATATTGTTCGCTAGCAATGGGTTGAATACCTTCGGTAATAAGCACGACTTTGGCTTTTGTGCCTGAATTTTCAATTAACTCTGGCAACCAACCTTCAAAGGTCAATCCGTTCATCAGAATCAAATCTGCGCCATTGACTAGGCGTGCATCCCTAGGAATCGGTTCGTGCAGATGTGGATCACCTCCAATCGGCACAATGGACTCAATCTCTAATTGATCGCCAGCAATGTTTTCTGCCATATCTGTAAAAATGGAAGCCGTTGCCACTACCTTGTAAGTTTTTTGAGCATTAAGGCATACACAAAAAACTAGGCAGCAGAGGATAAGTTCTACTTTTAAATAGGTCAAGTTAATGTCGAAGTACTTATTGAGTTTGTTTGTCATTGCTTTTGGATATTGTAAATGCTTAGGCTGATGCGCCACTCTCGTTTCCGCCTCACGCCTAAGGCGGACACAGTAAGGCAGACAAGTCTCACAACGATGTCGCTTTAAGGTTGCATAGAGCCTTATAAGTTTGATACTACTAAATAAATCGAATCATAAAGAAACAAAAAACCTTTTTGTGATGCAATCCAATAAAATAAAAAAACCAGCAGACATTTCTATTTGCCTGCTGGTTTTGTATGATTCTAGTATTTAACTGATGTTACGCACTCGTATATTTTGGTGCGAGAAATATAGTAGCTCTTCAAAGCTACCGTGTTTTGAATTAGAGTGGCTGTCGAAGCCACTCTAATTCATGAAAATTCTTTCGGAGCGAGCCATATTTGAGCTAAAAGCTCAAATATGG
>JBCCRX010000378.1:0-6391 GCA_039201015.1 Bacteroidota bacterium
GAACATGTTATTTCCTGAAATCGTACAGCTAGATCACAAAAATTTTCAAAGAACCAATTTAATAAGAGCAGGTGACTGTAAAAATAGTTCGCACCTTTTATCTATGAAAAGGGTTTTCTCCTAAAAGCAAGTAAAACTCAAAAATAAAGAGGTACGTACCGTTTTCTACAAAAAACTAAGTCTTATGTGTTCTGAAATGTCCTTCAGTGTTTCAAAAAACATCCTACTTTGCAGTTTAACCGCTACAAAATAGCACATTGAATTTTATAAGAAAACCCTACATCTGTGAAGTAGCGCACGGTTTTATTCCAAAAGTGGACTATATTTGATTAATTACGAACAAAACAAATCTTCTTATGCCGCCACCTATCCAACCTAATCCTGAAACGCAAAGACTTACCGAACACTACAAGAGAGAGAAAAACTGGATGAAATGGGGACCTTACCTCAGCGAAAGACAATGGGGAACAGTACGTGAAGATTACAGTGCAAAGGGAAAGGTTTGGTCGTATTTTACACACGATCATGCGCGCAGTCGCACCTATCGCTGGGGAGAAGATGGCATTGCGGGTATTTGTGATCGCTATTGTCGTATCTGTTTTGCGGTGGCGATGTGGAATGGTAAAGACCCGATCATCAAAGAGCGGCTGTTTGGTTTGACGGGCAAGGAAGGTAATCATGGAGAGGATGTGAAGGAACTGTATTATTATCTGGACAGTACACCGACGCATTCTTACATGAAGCACTTGTATAAATATCCACAGTCCGCTTTCCCTTATGGTGATTTACTTGCCGAAAATCGCAAGCGTGGTTACGGAGAAGAAGAATACGAAATTCTGGATACAGGTGTTTTTGAAGACCATCGCTATTTTGATGTCTTTACGGAATACGCCAAAGGAAGTGAAGAAGACATTCTTGTCAAGATTAGTGTGTACAATCGAGCGAAAGAAAAGGCAAATTTGACGATGCTGCCCACTCTGTGGTTGCGCAATTTATGGTCTTTTGGTTTGATGAAGGAAAAGCCCAATATCGAACTACAAGAAGAAGGTACAGACTTTAGTGTAGTGAAAATAAATCATTCAGAAACAGGCGATTATCAATTATACTTCGAGACTCCAGCACGTTATTTATTTACGGACAATGAAAGCAATAAAGAACGATTATTCGGTACTAAAAATGCAAGTCCTTTCGTCAAAGATGCGATCAATGATGCTGTTGTCGAGAAAAATTATGAAGTAGTAGAGCGTCGTTCGGAAGGTACAAAATTTTCGCCACTCTATGAATTGGAAATTGCAGGTGGACAAAGCGCAGAAATTCGTTTGCGATTGAGTAAAACAGCGGATTTGGAGGAGCCTTTAGGCAGTAGTTTTGACCAAATTTTCGAGCAACGCCTAAAAGAAGCCGATCAATTCTACGCGCCTTTTTGCACCAAAAAAACCAACGATGACCTAAAAAACATACAGCGACAAGCCTATGCGGGCATGTTGTGGACCAAGCAATATTACCATTACGATGTCAATCGTTGGTTGGAAGGCGATCCAGATCAGCCTGCACCTCCCGAAGCAAGAAAAAATGGACGCAATCACAAATGGACCAACCTGGTCAACGAAGACATTATTTCCATGCCCGATAAATGGGAGTATCCCTGGTATGCGGCTTGGGATTCGGCTTTTCACTGCATTCCACTGGCACATTTGGATGTGGGTTTTGCTAAAAAACAACTACTGCTTTTCCTAAAAGAGTGGTATCTCTCCCCCAAAGGTCAATTGCCTGCCTACGAATGGAAATTTGAAGATGTCAATCCGCCCGTACACGCTTGGGCTTGCCTGGAAGTCTATCGAATTGAGCAGAAAGTGGCGGGTGTGAGTGATGTTGATTTTTTGAAAAGAGCTTTCCACAAATTACTCATTAATTTCACTTGGTGGGTCAATCGAAAAGACCACAATGACAACAATGTTTTTGAAGGTGGCTTTCTTGGAATGGACAATATCGGGGTTTTTGATAGGAGCATGGATATTCCAAATGGTGGTTCGTTAGAGCAAGCCGATGGCACGAGTTGGATGGCGATGTACTGCTTGAATATGCTGGACATGGCACTCGAAATTTCGCAACAAGATGCGACCTACGAGGACATAGCGACCAAGTTTTTAGAGCATTTTGTCTATATCGCGCAGTCCTTGAATAGTATCAGCAAGGACTTTCCAGGAGCTTGGGATGAAGAGGAGGGATTTTTCTATGATATATTGGTTTTGAACCAAGAATTTATTCCATTAAAAATTCGCTCTTTGGTGGGTTTGACGACTTTGTTTGCGAGTTTACTGTTAGAAAAAGAACGCTTGGACAAAGTACCCAAATTCACTCGACGGCTAAAATGGTTCATCAATTATCGAAGAGAACACGAAAACTTTTTAGTCATCGAAGAACTGGAAGAAGGTGAAGATTTGTTGCTTTCGCTCATTCCAAAAGAACGTTTAGGACGGCTTTTGCAAGCACTTCTGGATGAAAAAGAATTCTTCTCTCCAGGGGGCATTCGTTCTCTTTCTAAAGCACACAAAACCCCTTATCACATCAACATCAAAGGACAGCAATTTGGTTTGCAGTACGAGCCTGGCGTCTCTCGAAATGGACTTTTTGGTGGCAATTCCAATTGGCGCGGACCCATCTGGTTTCCAATGAATTATCTACTTATTCAATCGCTTCGAGAATACGACAGTTACTACGGTGAACGTCTAAAAGTAGAATGCCCGACGGGTTCTGGCAGATACATTTGCCTATCGGAAGTTGCAAAAAACATTGCGATGCGATTGATCTCTTTGTTTACTCAAGATGGGCAAAGGGAACGAGCTGTCAACGGACATTATGACATTTATAAAAATGATCCTCATTTCCAGGAACTCATCCTCTTCTATGAGTATTTCAATGGCGATACAGGAGAAGGTTTGGGAGCAGCACATCAAACAGGCTGGACGGGGCTGGTAGCGGAGTTGATTTATGATGTTTATGGGTAGCATCTTACTAACTCAAGTAAGTCCTTTTCTTAAAAAGTAGCAAACAGGCACTTAGCAACAACAACACAATACCAACAATCGCCGTCCATTGAATACTTTGAACAATTACCTCATCATTAGTGCGAGCAGTGTATATGCCAAAACAAGCCCAAGCAATGACAGCAGCATAAAAAATATCGCCTTTCCTTTGGCTAATCAATACACCTAGTCCTATTGCTACCAAAATGACAATAATCGCCCAAGTAGCTGCGCCCAATCCGCCACCTTGCCAACCTAGACTGCTCAAAAAAGCGGATATATTCGCAATAGTCGCAACGCTGATCCAAGCCAAATAGATGCTAAAAGGAACGTGAACCAAAGATTTGGTCAGTGTACTGCTGCTGCTTTGTCCAATATTTAAGTGCAAATAAATCACAATTAGCGACGTCAAAAGGAGCAACATAATCAAAACCGATAGCCACAAAATTTCGTAGTGCCATGCAAAAATCCAACTGCTGTTTGCGACACAAGACACGATAAACCAAATACTGATTTTATCGACAAAAGAAGCATCGTCCGTTTGCAATCGGAAGGCATCTATGATTTGATAAATGATGTAAATCGCAAGTAGCAAATAGATGATGCCCCAAATGGCAAAAGTCAGTCCTGCGGGCGTAAAGAGCGTATAATATTTATCTGAAATATCGCCTGGTGTCTGACCGTTGATGGGTAAGGCATTGGAAAGATAATTAACAATGATGGTGGCTAGAAAAGCGATTGCATTCCCAGTAGCCAGTGCGATTCGTGCATTTCTGCTCATACTTAAGTCCGTTGATAATTCTTCTTTTCTGCTTTTTGTTGCTAGAACAATATTAAAGAAAAATTATCTTTTGCAAAAACGATTAAACCTTCTAGTTGATGAAATTTTGTTTCATCAAGTTCAGAAAAACCAATCTTAGTTCTTATCTATCAACCAATAAAGCTGTCCCGCTCCACGAATCAAAATGGATTGAGCAATCCAAGCATCTTCTTCTTTTCGCAGTTTGATGTTGGAACGATAATCACCATAGTTGAATTTGATGTGTGCTTCTTGTTCGCTAGCATCGAATCGTATAATCTCTATAATCTTGTCCTTACTTTGCTCCGTGTAACCTCTTTGCTCTGCTAGCACCTCAATCTGTTGGTCTCCATAAAATAAATGGAAGTCATCAGGGAGTAGATCATTGGTCACTATGATGAATTGAGCATCAGTTTGTTCTTTTTCCAGCATATCTTGAACGGCTTCCAGCTCAAGCATTGCTTTTAAGATTCGATGTACCTCTTGGGTCGTATAAGTGAAATTAGCGCACAACAAGACGCCAAGCAGCATGCTGCCCATAAAGATGTATTTTTTCATAATGAATGTATTTTATTCCGTAAATTCAATGTGCTAACAAGACGGCTCCACTTTGGGAAAAGTTACAGTTGCATTGTTTAAAGATACGGAGGTAGGCTAAAAACTTTTCAAAAAAATCGCTTCTTGGGAACTTTCAAAATGAATAGCTGGTTGTGCCAGCTGCGAATGTTTCTAAAAAATCGAAATCACTTTATTCACAGTAGTTATAAAATTGCTTTCTTTATGGTAATGATGGCTGAAAACTCTACTCGAACACGACAATTACGCATTTTTGACGAGGAATTTTTGCCTGTTATTAATGCGCTTTACAACTTTGCGTATCATTTGTCTCAAAACGAAGAAGATGCAAATGATCTGGTGCAAGAGACTTACATGAAGGCCTTCAAAGCAATTGATAGCTACCACGAAGGCACAAATGCAAAAGCCTGGTTGTTTAGAATTTTGAAGAACAACTTCATCAACAATTATCGCAGAAAATCTATTCGTCCTACGCAAGTAGAATACGAAGAGATTGCAAATTTCCACGATGAAGAAGATACTCAATATTCTAGCTATTCCGACTTGCGGCTGGAGATGTTTCAACACATGATGGGCGACGAAATCACGAATGCGATCAACAGTTTGCCCGTTGACTTTCGCATCGTCATTCTCTTATGTGATATTGAAGGCTTTACCTACGAGGAAATCTCAAAAATTGTAGATATTCCGATCGGTACTGTCCGCTCTCGCTTGCACCGTGCCCGAAAATTATTGAAAGAAAAACTCGCAGACTATGCTAAGTCTATGGGTTTTCAATAGATAAATTGTGGCTGTTTTGTCATTAGGTAAGCAACGCTCAATATGGGCTTAGAAATGTCATTTTCACGCTAACTGTTATTTATAGGTTTCGGCTCAAAAAATGACATTTCTTGATCTATGTCTTGAAGAAATATTTCAAAATGAGAATTGCCGTTTTTAGTATAATACAATTTATAAAACAAAGACAAACAGACACATCGCAACTTTTAATTTTTTAACCGATACTAATATCAGCGAGAACAATTCAGCAGGCTTGTTCTAGAAGCTGTTTTGATTTATTTTTTGAGAATTGTTATAGGTCATTTTTTTACCAATTGAGGCAGCAAAAACGGAGTTTAGCCATAGCTAAAACTTGTCTGCCTCTGGCTGATGAGTATTTTGCTAACAATAAGTGGTGAAAAAAGGGGCATAACAAAATCAAAGTATTAAATTCAAACAGCTTCATAGACTGAAAAAATAATACCATGCTACTAAACAGCTTATTCATCACAAATCCTTTTTCTACAAATCGTGATTTTAGTAATATGGAATATGCTTGTTTGGTGCAATCAAGTACAGAGAAGATTTGCTCCTCGCCGATGATAGTACAAAATTGGAGTCATGGGTAACGTAAAGAATTTTCAAGATTTAGCCGCCAAAGTGACGATGTACTTAGACAACGAACTCAGTCCAGAAGCAGAAAGAGAATTACTAAGAGAAATCAAATCCAATCCGGAATATGTAGGAGTATTAAGCAAAGAACGTTCCTTTAGAGAATTTATAAAAAGTCGAGTCCATCGCCGCTCCGTCTCTCCCGCGCTCATCCAATCCATTAAGGACAAAATCCAAGTCCAAGCTCCTGTTCAAGTAAAATGATAGATAGGTGAATAGCCTTGTGCAAATAATTGTTGGCAGCTAGGCATTAGCCTGCTCTAGGCAGCACTTACGGTACTTTAGTTGATGCTAAAACAAGCTTGATACTGATTTTCGAGTTTCTTATCCAAGTCATCACTGATGTTACGCAAAACACCAAATTGCAAATGACACAAAGTGCCACTTGTTTACAAATCGTCGGGTGTCATCTTGAGGCAGACAGATCGAACCCGACGATTTGTAGGAAAATTCTTTCAGGAGCGAGCCATATTTGCGCTAAAAGCTCAAATATGGCTCGCTCCGAAAGAATTTTCATGAATTAGAGTGGCTTCGACAGCCACTCTAATCCAAAACACGC
>JBCCRX010000379.1:0-6364 GCA_039201015.1 Bacteroidota bacterium
AGATATTTTTGTGCTGATGGAGGCAGAAAAATCGCAATCCGCCTTAGGCGGACATAAGACTTTTTCTAACGAAAAGTAGTGCAAAACCTGTTCGCCTAAGGCGTAAAGATGAAGTCAAGAATCTGAGGTTATTTGTGCGTCGTTCCTTATACTCTATTTGGGATAAAAAAGTACATTCGTTAGCTGTTGATCGCGCCTCACGCCTCACGCCTGAGGCGGACACGGTGAGGCGGACATAGTGAAGCAGACCAGACCAGTCCTATGATGGTGTCGTTTTGGCGTTTTTGTAAATTTAGCACTACCGATTGATAATATGATCGAAGAACAGCAAACAGACCGAAAAATGAAATGTCCACTAGTATGGAATATAACAACACACCAGAGGCAACGATTTGACCTCCAACTTCTTAACTAAAAAATACTATGTCCGAAGAATTTGAAATGCCTTTATTACCAGAAGAAGAGCGCGAGCAAGCACCAGAAGCGGAAACACTAGCATCTGAGGTAGAAGTTGAACAGACCAACTTCCAGTACCAGCAGAATCGCATTGACTTGAGACCCGTTCAGGAAGCAGTGGAGGGCATCAAACAAGAGCTTCGCAAGGTCATCATTGGGCAGGAGGAAATGATAGATTTATTATTGGTCGCTTTGTTTGTACGAGGACACGTATTGATAGAAGGGGTGCCAGGAATTGCTAAAACGCTCACGGCACGCATGATGGCGAGGACGATGGATGCAGAATTTTCGCGCATTCAATTCACTCCTGATCTGATGCCGAGCGATGTGGTCGGAACTTCCGTTTTTAATATGAAAACGAGTGAATTTAGCTTCAATGCTGGACCTATTTTTGCTAATATCATCCTCATCGACGAAATCAATCGAGCGCCTGCCAAAACCCAAGCAGCCTTATTCGAGGTAATGGAAGAAGCCCAAGTCACCGTAGATGGAAAAACCTTCCCAATGAAAGAACCTTTCTTCGTACTCGCTACTCAAAACCCCATAGAGCAAGAGGGGACTTACAAATTACCAGAAGCGCAACTGGATCGATTTTTATTCAAAATTAATATGGAATATCCTAGTAGAGAAGAAGAAAAAGCCATTCTGCTGCGCTTCCGAAAAGACTTTAGTGCCAAAGTTCAAGCACAAGTGGAAAGACTTTGTTCTCCTACAACAGTTGAGGCTTGTCGAATGCTGGTAGAGCAGGTTTATATTGCTGATCGCTTATTGGATTACATTGCTGATGTTGTTCACAATACTCGCAATCATGCAGATTTGTATTTGGGGGCATCGCCGCGTGCTTCTTTGGCTTTGATGAAAGCAGCAAAAGCAGTAGCGGCACTGAACAATCGCGATTTCGTGACACCCGATGACATTCAATACGTCGCCTATCCCGTCCTCAATCATCGTGTGATTTTGACACCCGAACGCGAAATGGAAGGCTACTCAACAAAGAACGTAGTGGACAATATTATTCAGCAGTTGGAGGTGCCGAGGTAGTGACAGTTGTGCTGTCCTACAAATAACCCAAAGGCAATTGCAAGAAAATTATACTTGTTTAAGGGAATTTGTAATAAATAAGCTACCCAAATTTTTGAGAATTATCTCGAACTAATGCAAGGCGCGAAGAAGGAAAATAGCCTGAGTTACTTGACTGATGAGCAACGCAGCAGTAGTTTGAGAGAAAATTAAAAATGGGTAGGGTGTTTTTTACAAATTCCCTAAATTGTTGATAATGTTTACTTGCTAATCTTTGGCTAATAGTATCAGACCGCAAGAAATTGTATGATAAATTTACGAGCGCTTTAAATAGATCTGTTCGCCATACTGTGTCCGCCTGAGACGTAAGGGGTGACCAACAAAGATTAACTTTCTTATAGTTGCTTTGAAAATAACCCAAAGCCACTCACTGAAATCACCAGATCATGTTTAAACACCTTTATTTAGTTTTCTTCTTTCAGCTTTTCGCATTGGGTCTATTGGCTCAAACGGTACTGGACAATAGGGTTTCGGGTAGGTACAAATCCACCACCATACTGGAAATTTTGCAAGATTTCGAGAAGCAGGTGGATGTAAAATTCTACTTTGATCCAGACAAATTGCCGTATTACAAGCTCAATTTTGAATTTAAAGACGTCCGCGTATTAGATGCTTTAAATGAAATTTTTGAAGGAAAGTCTTTTGCTTACGCCAATTTTGAAGGCAATAAAATAGTCATCACTCGAAGAGCCAACTTCAATAAAGCTTACGCAAGCGAACTCGTCGAACGTTGGGAGGCGGGCGAAGTCGAACTACCCAATTTAAACGAGCCAGAAGAAATTAGTCTCACAATAGGAGAGGAAGGGCAGAAAAGCAAAAAGAGAGTGCGCTTTTCAGGAAGATTGCTAGACGCAGAAAATCGCAGTTCTATTATCGGTGCGACCCTGACTACGGAAGAAGGAAAGGGAACAGCTACGGACGCCAATGGTAATTTTGAACTGGAACTGACGCCTGGCGAACACAATATTTCTATTCGATATATCGGCTATCGACTGATTTTACTCACATTGAATATTTATGAAGATGGAGCAGAAGTGCTCACGATGAATACCAATCCTTTGGAATTGGATGAAGTGGTAGTGAAAGCACAAGCTGCTGACAAAAATGTGCGTTCTGCTCAAATTGGCGTAGAAGCTTTGACCCCTTCTACCATCAAAGAGTTGCCCGCTTTTCTAGGAGAAGCTGATGTTATCAAAAGTTTGGAGACTTTACCTGGCGTTTCTTCAGTAGGCGACGGAGCTTCGGGCTTCAATGTGAGGGGCGGTGGCATCGACCAAAACTTAGTGCTACAAGACGAAGCCTTAGTCTTTAATTCTTCGCATGTACTGGGCTTTTTCTCCATTTTTAATCCCGACGTAGTGCAAGCCGTCACTTTATACAAAGGACATATTCCTGCACAATACGGTGGTCGATTGTCTTCTGTTTTAGATATAGAATTAAAAGAAGGTAATTACGAGAAAATAGCCGTATCTGGTGGCATTGGATTGATTTCCAGTCGTTTGCAAGTAGAAACGCCCATCGTGAAGGGAAAAACTTCCCTTTTGCTAGGCGGACGCGTCTCCTATTCAGATTGGTTATTGAAACGCGTGGAATTGCCCGACGCGCGCAGCAGTTCTGCTTATTTTTATGATGGCATTGGTAAAATAACACATCAGTTCAATGCTGATAGTAAACTATCCATTTCTTACTACAATAGTTTTGACTTTTTCCGATTTGCGCGCGATTTTGGATTTGAATGGCGAACACAAATTCTGAATTTGGAGTGGCAACAAATTTGGAATTCCAAGCTGTCTTCCACCACTTCAATCATTGGAGGCGATTACATCAGTTCACAATTTGATCCAATCGGAACGGATGCCTTCACTTTAGAAAATGGTTTGCAATACGGAAAAGTAAAGCAAAATTTCTTTTACAATCCCAACGAAAAACACGCAATCAATTTTGGGGCAGTGGCAACATTTTACGACATGCGGCCCGAAAGTATTCGTCCTAGAAGTAATAGTTCTGGCATTGGTAACAGAACAATTGAAAAAGAGCAAGCTTACGAAATCGGTGCTTATGTCAATGATGAATATACCATTAATGATAAAATCTCCTTGGCTTTGGGTCTGCGATACAGTTGGTATCAGAACTTTGGAGCAGATGAAGTATTTCAATATCAAGAAGGTGCGCCAAGAACGGTTCAAAATATCGTGGATACGATTCGTTTTGGTACGGGAGAAAACATCGTCAATTACGGTGGTTTGGAACCTCGTGCTTCCCTAAAAATTCAGCTTTCTCCCAATAGTTCTGTCAAGTTTAGCTACAATCGTTTGCAACAATTTATTCACCTCATCTCTAACACTGCAGTCGCGACGCCCGTGGATGTTTGGCAATTGAGTAATACCTTTATTCAACCCAAAATTGCCAATAATTACTCCGCAGGACTTTTCAAGAATTTTGCGGGCAATAAATGGGAAACTTCTATTGAAGCCTACTATCGTTCTATTGATAATCAGTTGGATTTCAAAGACCTACCCAGCCTTTTTCTGAACGAACACATCGAAACGGAATTGCTCAATGGCGAAGGAAGAACCTATGGTGCAGAATTCTACATCAAGAAAAATTTAGGTCGCTGGACGGGCTGGTTATCCTATACTTTTTCTCGTTCTGAAACCCGCATTCTTGCTAATTTCGCGGATGAAATCGTGAACAATGAAACGTGGTTTCCCGCCTATTTTGACCAGCCACATCAATTGACCTTTTTTACTCGGTGCGAAGTCAACCAATCTCAGACTTTTACCGCCAATTTTACCTATCGTTCAGGTCGCCCAATTACTGCGCCGATTGCGGGTTACTTCATTGGTAGTGCCTTGATTCCGCATTATTCCGAGCGCAACCAATTTCGTATTCCTGACTATCATCGCTTGGATTTAGCTTATACTTTTGACAATAAAAAAGCCAAACTAAAAGGCTTGAAAAGTAGTTTTACGATTGCTATTTATAATGTCTATTTCCGTAGAAATCCTTTTTCCGTTTTTTTCAAACGCGATACTTCCAATATTCCACAAGCCTTTCAATTGGCAGTATTGGGTTCTGCCCTGCCAAGTGCTACTTACAATTTTAATTTTTAGAAGATGATGAAACATGGATATTTTTTATTGATGCTTTGCCTATTGACGGCTTGTTTGGATGAAATTGATTTTGAAAGTCCAGAACAAGCGTCTTTATTAGTGGTCGATGGAATCGTTACAAATGGAGATCATTCAGATGAAATTCGATTATCTAGGACGGTAGAATATGGCTTACAGCAATTCGTAGCAGAAAGGGAGGCAGCAATTATTGTAATTGATGAAGCGGGTAATAGGGAAAGCCTGATAGAAGTAGAAGCAGGTGTTTATGAATTTAGAAAAATGGTCTTGTCCCCAGCAATAGGTGAATCCTACGCCATTGAAATCAGGCTGAAAAACGGTGAAGTCTATCGCTCTGAAATGGAAAAAATGGCTGCTGTTCCAGAAATTGATAGCCTTAGTTTTGAAATCAGCGTAGAAGAATTTGTAAATGATTTGGGAATAACATTAGACGAGAAAAATCTAGTCGTTCAAGCCAATACGACCATTAATCAGGAAGACCAAAGCGACCTTTTGTTTTGGGAAGTAGAGCATATTTATTCCTTTGTAGAGCCGCTTACCAATCCACTTCAAATCCCAAAAGTTTGCTATATAGAACAAGCACTGGAAGCGCAAAGCATTCCGCTGCTGGACGGTGCACTCTTTAAAGAAGGAGCGAATATTGTCCGAGAAGTGACGCGAAAAAGTCTAGATTTTTCACTTGAATTTCGGCAAAGCTATCGAGTATTTCAGTATGGCATTAGTCGTAGTGCTTATGATTATTGGTCAGATTTGGCTTTAATAGCGAATCCAGGTGGCACTATTTTCGATCCGATTCCCGCAAAAATACAAGGCAATGTTCGCAATGTAAACGATGCAGAAGAATTGGTGCTGGGCTATTTTGGAGTGGCGAGCGTCACTGCGAAAACACTTTTTATTACTAGAGCTGATGTGTCGGGTGAGTTCAATTTGATTCCTTTTTGCAGCATCATTGGAACAAGAAATTTAAGGGCACAGTGTTTTGATTGTTTGCTCTTTGAAGGCAGTAGTTTAGAAAGACCCGATTATTGGTAGCTTGCGTAGCTTATCAGCACTCGTTCAACTACAAAATATGCAATATCTTTTCTTCGATACGGAAACCACTAGTCAATATCAAAGTCAGGCACGATTGGTACATCTAGCCTTTATTAGAACAGATAAAGAAGGAAAAGAACTAGAGCGGTTTAGTGAATTAATTCGTCCAGAAGGTTTTCAGATTGATAATTCAGACATTCATGGTATCACACAAGCCGTTGCATTAAAAAGTGGAATTGGACTGAAAAGTGCCATCAAGGCTTTCATGTCCGCCTCAGAGCAATCTAGTCTCTTAGTTGCGCACAATATTGATTACGACAAAAAGGTCTTATTCAATGAATTGAAAGCCAGCGGATTGACCAAAACCTACTTCAATACCCTCTACAACAAAGCCGTTCTCTGCACGATGCAATCTGCTACTGTATTTTGCAACATCATAGACAAAAAGCGCGGACGACCCAAGTTTCCCAAGCTTTCAGAACTCTACGAAAAGTTATTTGAGCAAATCTACGTAAAAGATCAAAAGCCTTTGACCGATGTAGAAACCATGATGCACTGTTTTTTTGAATTGAAGCGCAAAGGCGTGATAATGGTTTGAATTGATCTTCAGCATACACGATCTTGACTATCCATCTTTGATCATCAGTCGAAAACTTCTTGGAGAT
>JBCCRX010000380.1:0-6363 GCA_039201015.1 Bacteroidota bacterium
ATTAGAGATTTTTGATGCTTTTCACCCTTAAAATCCCTTAAGCAGAAAGTTTTTCTCATCAGAAAAAAAACTTTCTGCGAATTTTGGAAACGGAATCCATACTCAAATGTCGATCTAATTTTTTGAACGTTACTTAGTGATAAATTGTGATGTTTTTATTTCTAAAACATGTCAATATGTCTATTCAAACCATAAAGCAAGAAGTTGGATTTCTGAGTAAGCTGGAGCAGAAAGAGTTATTGCATTATATGATAGAAGTCGTAGCGGGCGAGAGTGATGAACTTTCACAAACGTGGAAAAAAGAGATAGATCGAAGAATCGAGGCCTATAAAAACGGAGAAATGACGACTTATTCTATAATATAATATGTTTAATAAAATCTAATAAATTTCATACCAATATGCTGCAAATCAAATTAGATAAAGACACTTTGCTAAGTAGTCTGGATAGTTTAGATACCAGTACTTTAGAAGCTTTTGCAAAGGAAGTAAGTATTTTGGTAGCACAACGTAAAGTTACTGCCTTACCTGCAAAAGAGACATACTTACTGCAACAAATCAATGAAGGTTTATCCGCTAATTTATTGACAAAATTTAATGAGTTGCGTATCAAAAGTAAAGAGCAGTTGCTCTCTGAGTATGAAAATAAGCAGTTGAATGATCTAGTAGTAGAAATAGAAAATAAAGAGACCGAACGATTGGCAGCTATGCTCCAATTAGCACAGTTACGAGGAATTAGTCTGGCAGAGTTGCGGGAAAATTTAGGTATTGCATCAAACCTAACCAATGACTAGTAAGTACATTCCAGAAAAGACTAAAAAAATAGTTATCGAAAGAGCCTTTGGAAGATGTGAGTACTGCCAAGCTTGGATGCACAATGCCCTTCATAGCTTCAATATGGAGCACATCATCCCCTTCCATATCAGTGAAGATAATACATTAGAAAACCTAGCCCTTTCGTGTGGAGGATGCAATAGCTTCAAAAGTATCCACACCAAAGCAAATGATCCTGTAACAAGTGAACTAGTTCCGCTCTATCATCCTAGAAAAGATAAATGGAACGATCATTTCGCTTGGAGTAGTGATTACTTGAACATCGTAGGTACTACTCCTAGTGGTAGAGTTACTGTCGAAAAACTGCGGCTCAATCGTACTGGTCTAATTAATTTAAGAAAGTTAACGCTCCTGATAGGAGAACATCCTCCTAAAGAATAAGTCCAATTCACAACTGCTCCAACTGATCCAAAAACCACTGCTTCTCGATCAAGGGATTGGCAGCTTGAATCTCTTCACGGAGTTTGATTCTTTTAGCTTTGTCGTAGGGATTCACGCGGAGTAGTTTTTTGGTGTATTTGATGATGTTATCGTACGCGATTCTGTAGCTTTCACTCACTCCTTTTTTTCTTCTTAGATATACTTTGGCACTTTCTAAAAGCGATTCTAACGCCATGATTTCCTCTTGTTCATAATATATTTTTATCAGCATAGCTTTACTATTCAAATTAAGTAATATATCATCGTGTTCGTATTGAGCAAGATAACGCATGGCTTGATCGTAATTACTGGAACGATAGTAAAGCAAGCCAAAACAAAAATTGACAAAGCTTTCTCTATACTCTTCTTCAAGGTATTTTTGATATTCTTTAATGAAATTATCAACCCATGAAAATTCTCTTAGAGAAACGCCTGCGGACACTATATTTCTGAAAAGATAACGATCCAAAGACCCGTTTTGAATTAGAAACTTATCTTCGATGCCAATTTTATAAAAAGAAAAGGCTTCCTTTAAATATTGTCTCTTTCCGCTATTCATCTGCCGAATACAATGATTGATGACTAGCAAAAAAATATTTTGTTTGTCTTCATCACTAAAGTTTTCTCTATACTTAATGAGCTTTTCTCTAAATTTCAAGAATTGATCTTCTTGCTTTCCTGTAAGCATTTGGTAGAGATTATAGTATATAAATACCGCAGGAAATTTTTCTGGATCAAGGCTTTCAGCATATTTTGATAAAACAGGAACGAGCAGATTCTCAAAAGGAGAAATTTCACTTTGCTTGTTGTGAATGATGCATAAATCTCTAAACCGAGTAGCTATATAATACCTGTCATGAGCATTGATAGCATTTACTAAGGCTTGATTTCCTTCAAATCGACCACTCTCCAGAAAATCAACTTCTTCTCTTTTCATTAAGTACTCATTCCACTGAAAATCTAAATTTTTTATCTTTTCTTTATCCAATTGATTCTTCGCACTTTCTAAGGATTTAGCCGCTAATTTGTTGAGTTGCTTTTCTTCTCTGTATATCTCAGCCAGTAAAATTCGATTTCTTACTTCCTCTTCTTTATTGCGACTGAATATCAAATAATCTTCTAGTGATTTTAGCAAGAAATACATCGTTTGACGAATCTTTGCATCATCGAAATCTTCCTTAGGAAATAATACCGCGAATACCTTCTCTTTGCGTAGTTTTTTGTCATTATGCAAGTTATTACGAGTAAAAATATACTCGTATAAATCTATTACATCTTGTCTTTGATTGTGGAAGGGAGATTTAAGCCATTTTTTGCATTCTCTTATTTCTCGTTTATCAAAAGTTCTTAATAATTCAATCAATTGACTTTTTACCATAGCTATGCTTTAAAATAAAAAACGATAATAGACAACAAATATATATTATAAAATATTGAAAATTAGCAACTTAAAAAATTTTGACCCACAATTATTTCAACAAATATCATATAATGTCTTTCTTTTCACAAAGAAAATGATTCATTTTTGTAATTGGAGAGGTAGATGTACTTTCGTCAGTAAGTCGTTTCTGCTGCGATTGAATATACCTTTCTTGGAGGAACAATATGTGTTTTGTTGCTTCTGATTTAACAACAAGTCCGACTTTGAACGTTCTAGTAAAGATAGAACGCAGAAAAAATTAAGAGCTTGTTTGGAGCAGGATTGAACTGTAATTCAGTAGTTTGCGGTTCACGCCTGAGGCGGACACGGTCTGGCGAAGAAAATAATAGCGACTTTATAGAGATAAACGAGCGATTGTTTTCAAAGTCAGGTTCGTAAAATACTGGTTTACAGGAAGATAATGCTTCAAATATGCTCCAAGCATTCAATCGTCAAAACTAATCGCATGAAATTTATTCAGACACTATTTATCTTATTTTTATGCACTAGCATCTTATCTGCTCAGGGCTGGAAAAGAACCACGGGTGGCAATGCGGATGATCCCTGCAAAGCGGTCGTCCAGATGGAAGATGAAGGCTATGTTCTCGTAGGAGATGCCGAGTCTTTCGGAGATGATAGAGACCGAGATGTGTATGTGGTACGCTATGATCTCAATGGTAACCAGCAATGGACACAATTTTACGATGAAGGCATCAGCGAGTTCGTGAATGATGCAGTCGTGTCTCCAAAAGGAGAAATCCTGATCGTAGGAGATATTGAGTTTGATCGCACCCAAGAAAAAGACGCTTATTTAATCAAAATCAATGAATTTGGTGATTTTAAATGGAGTAAAAGATTTGGTGCAGGCGGAGAAGAAAGCTTCTATTCTATTGTCAACTCGAATGACAATGGCTTTGTCATGGCGGGCTTTACGAATAGCTTTGGCAATAGGGGCAAGAATATGTACATCGTCAAAGTAGATGCCACTGGCGAAGAGGTATGGAGTAAAAACTACGGTGGAGATGTAGCAGAAGAAGCATTATCTGTGGTAGCAGTGGAAGATGGTTATGTAATGGCGGGCTATGTTGAAAATTCTTCCAGAAATAGAGACTTCTACGTGGTGAAAGTTGATGAAGCAGGTGATTTGCTTTGGGAAGAAACTTATGGTTCTCAATTCGAGTACGAAGAAGCATTGGATATTGTAGCTAATGATGCAGGAGAACTTTTTATTGGTGGAAATATTGAATCTAGCGCAGGCCCTATTCATATCATCAAGACCAACAATGAAGGAATAGAAATTTGGAGAAATACTTATTCCTCTCGATTCATTGAAACAAAATTTAGCAAATTTGTGCTTGCAGAGAGCGATATTTTAATTGCAGGCTCCGTTTCTATTAGAGAAGACAATAGTGATTTTTATTTGCTAAAAGTCAATGAAAGAGGCACTAAATTATGGGACAATCATTTTGGGGATGAAGAAACTATGGATTTCAGCTACGACATCATCGAAACTATGGACGGCGGTTTTGCCATTGTAGGTGGAAGTTCTGTTTTCTTTGACTTTTTAAATAATAATTTCCTGCCTCTAGATGATTTTGTGTTGGTAAAAACAGATGCCCTAGGAAACATCAACTCCAATAGAATAGAAGGACGCATCTTTTATGATGTGGATGAAGACGGAACATTTTCAGCAGGAGATATTCCACTAGAAGATTGGCCAATAGAATTTGTGAGTAGTGACGAAGAAGAAGACTTCTTTACGGTATCGGACGGGACGGGTAATTATAATGTCACGGTCGGAACGGGACGCTACGTAGCTAGTGTACTCAATCAAAATGAAAACTACTGGACACTGAGTAGAAATAATGTGCCGAGCTTTTTCTCTACCACCTATGATACCATAAGAATGGTGGATTTTCCAGTCACCGCAGATTTGCTTTGTCCTTACGTAGAAGTGGGTGTTTCTGCACCTTCTTTGAGCATCTGTAATGAAGTCAACTATACGGTTTCTTACTGCAACATTGGAACGGCAGAAAGTGGCGACTTTTTCATCGATGTAGAATTTGATGAAGCCATCGAAGTGCAAGGTGCAGAACTGCCATTCGCGATACAAACAGACGGAAGCTATCGCTTCGATTTGAGTAGTCTAGGAGTAGGTGTTTGCGGTGATTTCGTTGTCAATGCTGCTATGGCTTGCGAAGGCTTTGTAACGGGACAAGCACATACTGTGAGAGCTACCGTAAACGAAGGTTTAGCTTGTTTAGAACCCGATCCAGATTGGGATATGGCTAGTTTAGAAGTCAGCGCAGACTGCGATGAGGAAGAGGAAACAGTGATTTTTAGAATCACGAATGTTGGTACGGGAAATATGGATCGAGCAAGCAAAGTGACTATAGGACAAGAAGATATTATTGTCTTTTCTGCGCCTGTGCGCTTGGACGCTACTCGCCAAGAAATCATAGAACAAGAAGCAGAAGGCAAAACCACTCGGATCATCGTAGAGCAAGTGGAAGGACATCCAGGACGTAGCTTCCCGACCGTGGCAGTGGAAGGCTGTGGGGAAGGCGAAGGCGTTGCACAAATCAGGACAGGTTTTGTGACGATGTTTCCAGAGGATGATGCCGATCCATTTGTAGCGATAGATGTGCAAGAAAATCTAGAAGATGCCAGTGGTACGATGCTGCGCGCTTATCCAAGAGGCTATCGCGAGGAGAATTTTATTGAAACGGGAAGAGATTTGGTGTATCACATTCAATTTCAGAACTTAGGAGAGGAAGAACTACGCCACGTCGTCATTCGAGATACACTGCCCGAAGAGCTAGATATTTCAACTATAGAAATAGAAGCGAGCAGCCACGAATACGATTTTGAGATTTACGAAAACCGTATTTTGCGCTTCACTTTCGATAAATTGAGCCTACCGAGCATCAATGAAGATGAAGCAGCTTCTAAAGGCTTCGTTAAGTTCCGAGTGCAGCAAATGCCAAATCTCGCAAAAGGTACGGTCATCACCAATCAAGCTTTAATTTCCACCAATTTCAAAAAGCCGTTTCTGACCAATAAAACAAAGCACACCCTCGGTGGCGCACTTTTGGATTTTGTGGAGATCAGTGAATTTGTTAGCACCGAAGAAACCGAAGTCGAAGGCATCAGCGTGGAACTTAGCCCAAATCCATTCATCGAATCTGCATTGTTCAAAATAGAAGGCTGGAACGGTAAAGCCGCCAACCTACAAATCTTCGATGCCACTGGAAAATTGTTGCAAACACAGTCTTTCCAAGCAGATCAATTGCTGTTCAATAGAGATCATCTAAGCAGTGGTATGTACTATTATCGCGTTGAGTTGAAAGGGCAGTTGTTGAATGCAGGGAAGTTGGTGATTCAGTAGTGTCTAGCTATTGGCTGATAGCGTTTAGCTTATGGTGATTATATTTATTTGGCTCTAAATGATTTCATTTGGTCGAGTATCTTTAGAAAAATATCTTCAACTATTAAAATTTCGTTCGTTTTCGTTTAAAAGGACATCAGCCCAAGGCAGACAGGTCGAGTCCTTTAAAAAACCTTGATCAAATCATATGGGCTCGACGCCCATATGATTTGAAGATAAACGTGAGCTTCCATAAATAATACTGACTAAATGAAATCATTCAGAACCTGGTAGATTTGAAAGCAAAAAAAATAGTCGAATGG
>JBCCRX010000381.1:0-6357 GCA_039201015.1 Bacteroidota bacterium
AGCAGTTCCAACGCATCCTGACTGACCCATAAATGATTGAAGCGAATTTGTTGATCTGGGTCTCTTCCTTCCCATTCAAATCCTCCTCCCGTCGAACTCGATCTTCCAACGAAACTGCCCCACATACTCGAAGCATTCACGACGCTCGGTAATTTTTTTACTTCTTCAATTAAAGTTGTCGGATTTTGCCTGCCTTTGCCTTCTAAGGAAAAATAAAGCACCTGCTCTTTGTCGTAGCCCAAATTTTTGTCTTGTATATATTGTACTTGTTGATAGATTACTGTCACCGCAACAATCAAGACTAAGGAAAGCACAAATTGAAAGACCACTAGTCCTTCTCTCGCCCAAAGTTCGCTAACAGAATTGCGAATTTTACCTTTGAGAATGGCAACGGGTTTGAAGCTGGACAAGTGGAAGGCGGGATAGCTACCCGCGAATATGCCCGTGATCAAAGTGATGCCCAATAGCACCATAAGTAGTTGAGGATGAAAGTTTAATGTCAATTGCTTGTCGGTGATTTGGTTGAATTGTGGCAGCAATAAAAAGACCAGAACGATAGCAAAAATCAGAGCGACACTGGTCAACAAAACAGATTCGCCCAAATACTGTGCCATCAAAACTTTGCGATCTGCGCCCAATGTTTTTTTGACGCCTACTTCTTTCAGACGAACCGTTCCGCGCGCAGTGGAAAGATTCATAAAATTGATGCAAGCAATCAGCAAAATGAAAACGGCAATTAAAGAGAACAAGCGCACATAAGTAATGCGTCCGCCAGCCTGTTTGCCACCTTCAAATTTATCGAACAAATAGCGATCTGTATAGGCTTGCACAAAAAGTTCTGTTCCGTCGTTTTCTCGCTTCTGTGCGATATAATTTTTCACTTTTGCGTTAAAGGCATCTATATCCGTTCCTGGTGCAAAAGTAGCATAAGTCTCTGCATTGTAGTTGCCCCAATTGATGCTTTTGCCCAGCATTTCTTTATAAAACTCATAAGATAAAACCACATCAAATTGCTTGGAAGAATTATTGGGTACATCTTCAAAAACTCCTGAAATCACGGCTTGATTCCCGAACTGATCTAAATCCCAATCCAGTGTTTTGCCAATCAGGTTTTCCGTGGTATTAAACAATCGCATCGCCACACTTTCAGAAAGGGCAATAGAATTTTTTACGGGCAACAATTCCTTTGGATTTCCTACCAAAATAGGGTAGGAGAAGGTTTGAAAATATTGATTATCCACAAATTGCCCTTGTACTTTGGCTTTTTGATCGTCAAGTTTCAATATAAAACTGGAGGGAATGATTCCCGATGCACTCGTTGCTGCTTCCACTTCAGGCAACTCATTTTTTATGCTTTCTCCCAATTCTCCAGGCGACCAACGCCAAGTTTCGATCCCCGCGTCGTTGGGATGATTGCTCATGAACTGATAGACTGCTTTCTCGTGAAATTGATCGAAAGAACGTTCGTCATTCACCCAAAGATAGATGAATAAGGCACAAGCTAGACCAGTAGAAAGTCCAATTAAATTAATGAAAAAGGAATTTTTGTGTCCTAAAAAATTGCGGAATGCGGTTTTGAATATATGCTGAAACATAGTACGAGTATTGATTCAGCATAGGGTGTAGCAATAAATATGCCTAAAGGGTAAATGGCTGATATACAAGATGTTGGGTGTGTAATTGAAGTTTTTCGTGTCTAAAATTGAACACCCATTGTTCGGAAGCGAACTACAGTCAGTATTAATTATGAAAGTTCACGTTTCTCTTCAAATCATTTGGGCATCACGCCTGAGGCGGACAAGTCGAGCCCAAATGATTTGATCAAGATTTTTTAAAGAGATGCCAAAACATTATATCAATCATACCCCAGAGAAACGGGCATTTCCGTCATCACACCTAAATGATTTCGCATTTTCACCGCTACGTAATAAGCATCCCGAATTTCGGGAAATTCCAGTGGACTATCGCCGTCCAAATCAACAATATCGCCATCTCTTTGTAGCAGGGCAGAACGGGTTGCTAGCACAAAATCAGGATCGCCACTATCGCGCAATTCCACGAAAACCCAATCCATAATCGCATCATCGCCCGTGGTGGACAGTATCATCGGATTAATGCTTTCTCCACCACCGCCGCCGATATGGTTGAAGCCCAAAGCCGTAAAAGGTTCGCTTAGACTTAATTGAGGACGCAATTTATCGCTCATTTTGGCATCATTGCTATCGTACGCTCCTTCGAGGAACATTTTTGTGCGCACCAAAATAGGAGGACGATTGCAACGCAAAGTCAAAGAGAAATTACTTTCTGCATCTTCAAATCCGTCAATCATAATGAAATAAGTGCCTGCCGAGAGCGTCGTGGTGATGATTTCATTGCTTTTGCCACCAAAATCGCTGCGCGCTATTTCATTCTGGACGCTATCACAAACTTCTAGCAAAAACAAATCCAAATTATTTGCCAAACTGGTCAATTCTATTTCTACTGAACCCGCTTCCGTCGTAAATTGATAGACCGCTTCTCCACCTCGATATTCATCCGTCGTATTGCCGCCGTGGAAAAGATAATCGTTGTCGGCAGCAATAGTCGAACCACTAACCCCAAACACAAAAACATTGCCAAGCGGAGAGCAGTCCAGTTGAGGCGGCAAATCGCAAGCAGTGGGGGTTTCGATGAATAAATTAAAGCTGCCCGAAATGCCCGTGAGTGCATCAACTACGATGAAATAGGTAACACCACTCGTCAAATCTACGGAGATAAATTCATCATCTAAATTGCTTTGTGTACTGCTGGCAATAAGCGCGTTGATTGGGTCACAACTTGCTTCTAGTACGAAAATATCCAAATCGCCCGTTAGATTGGTCAAGCTGATATCGAAAGGTCCGTTTTCATCGGGCGTATAAGAATAGACAATTTCATTGCCGCCGTAGCCCCCAAATATATCGTATTGATTGATGTTGTTTGCGCCATTGATAGCGGTATTGCCCGTGTACATTAGATCGCCCGTCGCACCTACTGGTTCATCACAAGTGCCTTCCGTAGGACAATTCAGCGTCAAGGTATAGCTGCCCGCCGAGCCGTTGAAACCATCCACCATGATGATGTAATCGCCCGCCGATAGATTGATAGAAATAGATTCATCCGCCAGACCGATAAGTGTAGAGCGCGCAATTTCGTTGTTCACAGGATCACAATCGTCTAGTAAAAACAAATCCAAATCAACATTCAGCCCCGTCAAATCAATGGTCGTTTGTCCGCCCGTGGTCGTAAATTCAAATACGGCTTCGCCACCCGTCCAGCCCGCGCCGCTCATGCCGTGCGTCGAATAATAGTCTTTCGTACCTTCCGTGGAACTACTAAATACTTCCCCACAATTAATTTCGAGTGGACTTAAACATGGATCAATACAGCCCGTTGTCAAAGTGTAAGAACTACTAGCGGTGCTACTTATGGCATCCACTAAGATAAAATAGGTTTCTCCTGCTTTGAGCGGTACAGAAATGCTTTCTATGTTCGTGCCGAGATTGGTGCTACTGGCAATGACATTGTTTGGATTACAATCATTGAGCAAAAATAAATCCAAATTGGCAGTCAAATTCCTCAGTTCAACTACGCTGACGCCATCCGTATTGGGTGTAAAGGAGTGAATGATTTCTTTGCCCAAATAATTTTGCGGAAAGCCATAATCTTCAAATATATTTTGTCCGTTGTTGGTGTTGTCTAAATAAGTGTCATCGCAAGTAACGACTTGTGGATTGCTACAACTATTGGTTTGATAGTAGCCGTCCACAACCAACGCCTCTGTATTATTGGGATCGAGCCAATGTTTGAGTTGTCTAGTGATTGTTGGGTTGGTATCCCAAGAATAAGAAAAGCGTCCAAAATAATCCTTTAGACCATTGTCTGCAGGTGGATTGACGAGGGTATCGCAGACTGCGTTGCCTGAAGTATATTGTCCTACAATTCTGCCACTAGCATTATCAAAAAGGGGCGCACCTTTAGAACTCCCTTCTAGCGCACCGCCATTCCAGTCATCTACCTCCCAATGTGTAATAAAAGTGCCTGTACCCAAGACCGTACCTGGTACTTCATTGGTCGCCACTGAGTCTAGTGGATTATTTTCGATTGCTAATTTTTTTGGATAGCCATTTGGATGATGAATACTGGTTGCTCCCAAAGGCGTATCACCGCTTGCATCCCAGCCCGCAAAAAAGACGTCGTAACCAGCAGCTATCGGGCTTTCAATTAACTCCAATAAAGCAAAATCGGAAAAACGGATGCCAGTTGTCGTAGGAGAGCTATTCGCAATAACGAAAGCACCCGTTGTAGAATTGGTAGTGGATAAGGAAGGGATAGAGCCATCGCAAGTCGAAGTTTCGTAGTTCCAGTGAAATACCCAATCCGAAACCAAGGAATCACTTTCTGAATCAAAGGTATCGAAGCCCACATTCAAGCAATTATTAGCAGTCAAGAATAACAACCTCTGATTGCCCGATGTATTGGCGACCAAAGCCCCTGAACACCAGCGTGTTCCGTTATCTACGACGACCATTGCAACCGATTTGATTTGATCGCGCCACGGATCGCCTTCTGGGCAAGCCGTGTCTAGAAAGCAACTCAAAGCAGAGGGCGGACGCAGATTAAATTCCGATTTATTCAGTTCTGGGGTCGGGATTTCTCGATAGCCGTGTACGACTCCGTTGATGTTCAAGCGTCCTTGCCCAATCGTACCGCGTGGTTCATAATATCCGATGATGATTTTTTCATCAAAGATCAAACTGGTCGCAAATTTGCCGTCTGCTTTGTTGTTGGCGGCAGAAAATGCACCCAATATTTGAGAGAAATCTTCATTGAATACAAATAGGCGCGCGCCTTTGGGTAAGAAGAAATCATCGAAGGTCAAATTGAGGGAAAGCGCGCCGGGTGATTCAATCGCTAATCGCCAAACACGTCCACCGTGTGGTACATTGTCCCAGCGACCCTGCTCGTTTGGATTGAGATTGACTTCAAAACGCTTTCCAAAGCGAGGCGGCAAGCCGTCGGCTTCCTCCGCTGCATCTTCTTGCGCCAATTGATTGAGATCAATCGCAGGCATCTGAATAGTGGGAACATTTCGGGTAATTAAATCTTGATAGCGTTGTGCGTGCGCCTGCTCCGCTATACTAATTTGGGCGTTCAAAGGCAGAGCAGTGCTTAATAGGATAGCACACAAAAAAAAGTGAAACGTTTTACGTGTAAGGACTGATAACATCTTGTGGAAATTGAGCGTGAAAAAAATGATTTTGCTTGCTTATTGGTGAGAGAGGTTAGATGTTAGAGGTCAGAGGTCAGACTTGTGACAATCTTAGAAAGCTTGCCCTGATTGCTTTACAAAAGCCAATCGCCAAAGGCATTCGCCTCATAAGAGATAAATCTGCGCATTCAAATTGAGTTGTTTATTCGTTTAGGCTGTTTATCTGTTTAGGTCTAAAGTACCGATATGGTAGCGACTTAAACGAATCAACACATCAACAAATAAACAATGCAATCATGCGCCATTTATATCGAATGCCGTTTAGAATAAGTAGTGTACTGAATTTGAATGCGGTCGCAGAATGGCAGTAAGCAAATATTTGTTTTCGACCGATTTTAATGTGTGCTTTCTCTTAGCTTTACTTCTTCAATCATATATTTGTAAGGCTAAAATTAATTCATTTTTGGTTAACTGCCAAGAATCATAATTGATAAACCAGCATATTTGAGAGAAATACTTATATATAGTAGTTTTAGGAGCGAACGCCTATTTTATATTACGAATATTCTGTTCCATAAGTTGCTTGGAGGGCAGGTAGAATTGACGACTAATCTAGAATATTTTCAATACGCTAAGGTCGCAAAGCTGAATTATAGTGCTAGAAAACTAGAGACCAAAGCAATATGGATGATACCGCATCCGCTTTTGCAAGAGCGAAAAATCGTTGCTCAAAATATCATTGTGCGCTACGAAAATTCGATTCCCTTTTTTTTCAATACGGCTCATGAAACGGACGTGACCAGCGACTTATTTGCGGCTAGTTTCTATCTATTGACGCGCTACGAAGAGTATTTGGCATACGAAGCAGACGAGCACGGACGTTTTCCTGCGCACCAAAGTTTGGCGTACAAAGCGGGTTTTTTGGAGCGACCCATCGTGCAGGAATGGGCAGTTTATTTGAGTAGAAAGTTGCAGCAATTGTTTCCTGAATTGGAAGTTAATCTACCACCTTATCGCTTCCAGCCGACCTTTGATATTGATGTGGCTTGGGCGTATCGGCATCGTATTTGGCAACGACAATTGGGTGCGATTGGGCGCGAACTGCTGCAAGTAAATTTTCGTGCACT
>JBCCRX010000382.1:0-6356 GCA_039201015.1 Bacteroidota bacterium
CAAACGAATCAAGGTTTTAAAGGGAGAAGCGGCGAATTTCGCCGCTTCTCCCTTTAAAAAACCTTGATCAAATCATATGGGCTCGACTTGTCCGCCTAAGGCGTGACGCCCATATGATTTGAAAATAAACGTGAGCTTCCATAAATAATGCTGACCAAATGAAATCATTCAGAACCAAATTAAAGTGACGGTGTAATTGGATAATTTATCGAATGGTATTTATTATTTGCAGTTGCTGAGCGGAGATGATTTACAAAATGTGAAGTTTAGTTTGATTCGGGAGTAAGCTATTTGCTGTTATTGAGATTGTGCAAAGCACTAGAGAATATTTGAACTTTCCCCAAAAAAACCTACTTTTGATAGCAGTAAAGAACAACAACACTCATTGGAAACACTTATAAATAGACTATTACAACTTATTTCTGAAAATAAGATAGATGATTTCTTTAGAGAGATAAACGCTGCTTTGTCTGCTAATGCTGCATTGCAGTCAGAAATCATCTTACAGCAAAGCCGTTTCACCAATATTCAGCGAAAAATTAGAAGCAATACGGTTTCCATTGCCGAAGCGGATATTGAAATGAATCGGATTCGAGACGCGATCATTACAATTACCAACACAATCACAGAATCAGATTTGGGGCAAGGGGGGCATGGTTTGGAAGAGAAAATACGCTCCTTGAGTCTGGCGAAAAATAGAATCGGTGTACTCTATACGGTCAATTGTGATCGCTCTGATTTAGCAGACTTATTCTGGGATCGTTTTGACGAGAAGGAAGAAGCGAAGTTGCACTTCTATTTCATTCCTGCTGAACCAAAACAGATGCCACCGAGTTTTGCGGAGCGCATGATTTTTGAGATTTTGCAAGATGAACTAGATGATGAACTAGAGGCAATTAGTTTAGAAAAAAGAAGTGATGGTTTGAGGTTGAATATTGCAGATTTTGAAATTAAAAACAACCTCAAACGCACCCAAAGAGCTTTCGAAAAATACTTTTGTAAACGATTTCAAGAGCACGATTTCGAGCACGTAATTCAGCACAAACTCGCCAAACTAGAATATACCTATATTGCAAGTATTTTTAAGCTAGAGCTGCGGGAATGGAAGGACTTCATGCCCGAATTTTTGCAATGGGTCATTGATCGCTTTCGAGCCGTACCTAGCGAAAACGAGAGCAAATTCCTATTCTTCATCGTCATCAATATGGAAGGTTTTATTGACCAACCAAAAGGCGCAGAACAAGAGCGCATCTTAGCAGAAATAAGAGCAGTTTTAGAAAAAAATGAAGATGCTTGTTCCAAGTTAAAAGGACTTGCGCCCGTTCCAGAAAACGATATTGAAAGCTGGTTTAGGGATGTGGGTGAACAAAATCCAAATAAGATCGAAGAAGTCCTCCAAACTTATGTGAGTAGCCTTTCTGATAAAGTACAAAGCAGCTATCAGAGCAGCGGCAAATTGGATATGGCGATGATGGAAGAATTACAGCAAAAGGTGTATGAAATTGCTAATGAATAAATTGGCTTCAAGGATTCAACTAATCAACAATTCCATAACATTATGTCATTCCAACTCTATTCACAAAGCGAAAAACGCGATCTACCGCCCATTCAACTCAACCCCAAAATCAACGATCCAAATCTATACATTCCTTCGAAAGGTCTAGTGAATGCGGTGAATGTGGCATTGGCATTAGGGCAACCCTTGCTGCTGACGGGCGAACCAGGCACAGGAAAGACTAGATTGGCTTTCCATATTGCACACATCTTCAATTTGGGTAAGCCGCTGATTTTCAATGCACAAACCACTTCCACGATGAAGGATTTGTTCTATCGCTACGATGCTTTAGGGCATTTCCAGTTTTGCCAGACTAATCAGACGCTTTTGGGAAAGGAAGACGTGGAAGCTCGATTCATTCGCTATCAAGGCTTAGGGCAAGCCATAAAAGAAAAACAGCGCGCTGTGGTTTTGATTGATGAAATAGACAAAGCACCACGCGATCTGCCCAATGATGTACTGGCAGCTTTAGAAGATTTGGCGTTTACAGTGACAGAGACGGGCAAAAGTTATCGTTCTGCGCCTGACAATCGCCCAATCATTATTATGACCTCCAATTCAGAAAAGAATTTGCCCGATGCTTTTCTGCGCCGCGTGACTTATTACCACATTCCTTTTCCCGACCGTGCTACCTTGCTGAAAATTTTACAGTCCAAAAGTAGTCGCTCGTCTGATATGGATTTAGAAGCCGTCATCAAACATTTTGAATTGATTCGGAAAGGACGAAAAGCGAAACTGAAGAAAAATCCAGCCACCGCAGAATTGATTTATTGGGCGCAATTGCTCGGAAAGTTGGGCATCGACACCTCCAAACTAGCTAAAATCGATCAGTTGAGTGCGGACGACAAAGAAAAATTGGCGATTTCTTATTCTGTCTTAGCTAAAAATAAGGAAGATTTGGAGGCTCTGAAGAAGCTGGTTAAATAATGGAACACTGAAAATGGACATATCTCTGAGTAAATTATAGCAATTCTCAATAAGCACTACTTCATAATTCGGTATTCCGTGTTCAAGATTCTATATTCCAACTTCACACTTTCCCGCTTGCTTGCAATTGCTCTACAGTGGCTTCTTCACTTCCACCAAACGGCTCTAAAGTAATGTTCAGAGAAGTAGCATTTTCCACAAAATCAACGGTTTGTAAATCTAAAGAAGTACCGTCAAAAACGCCCATACTGATCATTTCATCCTCTACATTTGCCCAAAGTTGGTATTGCTTGTTGCTGGGTGGCTCAGGTAAGTTGATGACGTTGAGTAAGGCGGCTTGTTCCTCTTTATTGAAGTGCACAATAACGTGTGCGTCAGGAGCTTTGGTGTTTTCGCTGCCGCGCAAAGCAATCGGTAGGGTATTGGCTTTCATCAAAAATTCACGCTCTGCGGCCACAATGGCTTGATTGATTTCACAGCTTTTTTCCAGTACTTCGTATTTCTCTTCTAGTTGTCGGTAGGCATTAGAAGTGGCATAGTATTTCTGTAGGAAAGAGAAGCTAACAAGTACCAATGCAACGACTGCCATAGCAGATAGAATAGGCATTAGTCTGAATCTTCGTTTTTGGGTTTTTGTAGTCTTGGGGGCAGTTCGTTTTTTTTGACCAAGTTCATCAATAGAAGACAGAATTTGTTCTTTCACGTGCGGCGGCGGTTCAATTCCATTTTGCAATAGTACCTTTTCCATTACTTCTTGCACTTGCTCCACGTGCGTCTTGAGTTCGGGGTATTTTTCAAGATAATCTTCTACTTTTGCTGCCTCTTCCCTTTCCAGAAGCCCAAGAACATACTGCTCCAATACGCCAGAATTCAATATTTTTTCCTGTTCTTTCATATTTATTTCCACTTGAAAATCAACAACTTACATGCAGCTCAATAGCAAGAAAATGATGCCGACTGCATTTCGCTCGTAATCAAATAAAGTCCGCAATTCTCGCAGCGCAATTCTCAATCTCGACTTTACCGTACCCAACGGAATATTCAAATGTTCTTCTATTTCTTTTTGAGTATATCCTTGAAAGTATGCCAAATCAATAATGATGCGGTACTTCTCTTCTAACGTGCTTACTAAACCTTTCAAGCCGATCTTGTTCACATTTGTTTGTTGAATTAATGTAGAATTTCTAGAATGATGTACCAAGGTTTCCATGGATTGGTTTTTTTGAGTATTGCGGTGTGCTTTAGATTGGAGTGTATTTAAAGCCGTATTGCGAGTAATGCTCGACAGCCAAGTAAAGAGTGTTCCTTTTTTACTGTCGTAGCGATGTCCATTTTTCCAGAACTTGATGAAAGCTTCTTGCAAGACGTCTTGGGCGAGTGCTTCGTCCTGTAGTAAACGCACCAACATGCCGTAGAGCGCGGCACTGTAATGATCGTATAGGTAAGGAATCGCGCGTTTATCTTTTTGCTGCAACCAACGGATGACTTCTTTTTGTTCTGCCACAATTCAAAACTTTGATAACTAAAAAACACTTAGACAAAATATTTTTCTACTTACTGCTAAATATTTTGAGCCTAACAAAACAGCCATTAGAAGGTTCAACAAAAAAAAATCCAGAAATTAAAAATCCAAAGCTGATCCAGTTTGGTAAGTAAGGGCGATAATCAAATTGTAGAATTTTTAAAACTCGTAAAATGAGAAATTTCCTGATTGTAATTTTTGCCTTAGCGGTCACTGGTCTTCAAGCACAATGCCACAAAAGTAGTAGCAATGCTAGAAATGTTAGCTATACTTATCAGACCAACGATATTGTGGATATTGCGGCGAGTAGTGACGATTTTTCAACTCTAGTAGCCGCTGTCAAAGCAGCAGATTTGGTAGAAACTTTGAAGAGCGATGGACCTTTTACGGTTTTCGCGCCGACCAATGCTGCTTTTGATAAACTACCCGATGGTACGGTCGCTAGCCTGCTAGAACCCAACAATAAAAAGACATTGGTTAGTATTTTAACTTATCATGTCATCAGCGGAGAATTTGGCGCAGCGGATATCGTGAATGCGATTAAATTGGGTGGTGGAACAGCTACGCTAAAAACGGTACAAGGTGGAAAGTTGCTGGCGAAGATGAGCAGTAATAATGTTATTCTGGTGGATGAAAAAGGTGGAAAATCCATTATCGCCAAAACTGACTTGGAAGCCAGCAATGGCTATATCCACGTAATTGATACGGTCGTTTTGCCAGAGTAGGAAAGCTTTTTTTTGGGACGGAAGTCAGCATGGGAGAATAAATTTTTCTGTCAAAAGTCATTAGTTCTATTTGTTTTAATATCTAATTCTTGACTCCTTTCCGCTAAGCAGATAGTTAGTTTTCAAAACCGAAGTCGCAAGTACAGCTTTAATCTAAAAGCTGTGCTTGCACTTTAGGTGAGTTGGTTATCCTTCTAAAGTTGTAATACTAGTTAAGCGTAACTCCTGAAAGTCAAGGACTCCACTTCGAGCTGAAATCCTTAACTCATAGTTCATCAGCCAAAGGCAAACAGGTTTCTAACTTTAGAAAGCTAGTCAGGTAAGTCCATCGCAAAGTACTTTAAACTATCACTCTCCTTCTTTGGTTTTCGTACACCTTTAATCTAGTGGTACAAGCGTCAAATACTTGCCTATTTAGATTGCAGCAATGACCATATTTTCAACATAGATAATATAGATAAGTAATTCGGACTAGTCGCACTAGTATCTTAAGTCCTCCACGTAAACATCGGGATAATCGCTTTTTTTGAATTTAAAAGTGGCATCCGAAGCTGCAATATTGGGTTGCAGTTGATCTACTACCAAAGTGTAGCGACCGCCATCTTTTCCGAAAGCTTCCACTTGCACTACTTCGTTGGTTTCATAAGCAATAGAGACGCGCATTTTGGAATAATCTACATCCTGCTTTAATGGCTTAAATTCAATTTGCTGCAACCATTTTCCATTTTTTTTGATTCGGTTGGTCATCGCATAAACAAAATCCTTTTGTTCGTATATTTTCAACAAGTCTTTTGGTGATAGCATGCCTTCTGGCATTTCCGCAGCATCCATGACTTGTACTTCGTTTGGACCTTTCAAATAGAGCCACATCGTTCTTCCATCCGAAAGAATCAATTGGTCTTTCATATCTAGTTTATAACTTTCCCCTCTTTGCACCAATTTTCCCTTTTGCACTTCTTCTGGTACTTCTGGAATCTTAATCTTCAAAGAAAAATCCATCCCAATGGATTTATAAGCTTCGTACTTTTGCTGTACTTTCTTTAATAAGGCGGTCGCCTTCGGATCAGAATCTTCTGCTGAGTTCAAAGTATTTCTCTGAGCAAAAGAAGCAAAATGGAGGACGGTAAAAATCAATAAAAAAAGTAGTTTTCTCATTTACTTGAATTTAATTTTGATCTATATCTTTCCCAAAGTGGTATAAATTCAGCTATTCATTAGCACTATAAATTTTACATTCAGCTACCAACAAAATGGCAATGACTGTTGTCTATTGGATGGAGAAATAGCTGACAAAAATAAAACGCTTTCAAAGACAGATTATTCATTTATCGCCCGTTAAAGTTGTACTAAGACAATGATTGCACCATTATATAGTAGCATTTCCTTAACAAGATTTAACCTGCTTTTAAGAGCATAAGACTTGATTACGAGATGTGACCTTTGTATTTTACTATCTGATAAGAATCGACAGAAAATTTGATATTGAACACCACTTTTAATGATTATAACGTTTTGCGGTGAAAGAAACAAGGTCTCTAAAAATCAGCAAGTTGAGGTATTTTCCGCGCCTTCGGCGCGAAAATCCTTTTGGAGGGAGAGATGAATCGGCGGTAAAACCGCCGATTCA
>JBCCRX010000383.1:0-6308 GCA_039201015.1 Bacteroidota bacterium
GGTGTAAAATGCTATTGCCCTGTGAGAAAAAAATATTTATTTTGGATTTCCATGCCATGTGAAGTCCCCAGAAATTTTTTTCACACAATCACCCATGAGCTGTAAGCATTTCCTTCCAGCTTCATACAGCAAACGAAAAGGAAAAATGGTAGCAAATACTTCATTTTTGTTGAAAAATCGTGTGTGAAAATATTTTGTTATTCTATTTAGAAAGAAAGTAGAATGAAATTGGTCATTGTTCGACTAAAGTATCTTTTTGCTGGACAAGATTAGGATCGGAGCTAACATTTCCGTTTTTATTGTGGAGGTAGTGGACGAGTAGAGGGTCTATCTTTGTATCATTTCTTTTTTCATTATCTTGTGTCGGAAGTTGCTTGGGTAGTGCCAAATTTGTAAGGCTGTAGCAACCTTAGAGCGACACCGTTGGGGTAAACGACGGCGGTGTATCAGCCTTACATTTGTGGGACTACCGTTGCTTAGAAATGTAGTTGAGCTTTTAGATTTCTACAATAAAGTACACACAAATTATCTTTTAATCAAAAACAGATCTCTTCATGAAGAAAATTGAAGCAATCGTCAGACTTTCAAAGTTCGATGAAATCAGAAACGAGCTGGCGAGTATTGGTGTCAACTTTTTCACGATGTCTAAAGTGGAAGGTTTTGGTTTAGAGCAAGGTGAAATCATCCGCTATCGAGGGAGTGAATTTAATGCCAATCACGTAGCGAGGTTGAAATTGGAAATATTAGCGGCGGCAGATAAAGTAGATGCTATCGTGGATGCCATCATCAAAGCTGGGCGGACGGGAGAAGTGGGCGACGGTAAAATCACAATAATGGAAGTGGGGCAAGCCATCCGAATCCGAACGGGGCAAGAAGGAATGGAAGCAATTCTGCCTTCGAGTTAATTAAATTTCCATCCACGAGGACTATTCTTTACTTTGATCTATCTTTGCTGCGCACCATTCACAACGAATAAACTTAAAAACAACGCGCATACAACATGCTTCGCATCGACATCCAAGCCAGTGCTATCAATAATCTGACGGACGCTCGCTACTTTGCTGCTAGAGAAGCGAAATGGCTGTGTTTCAGCCTCGAACAAAGCAATACACCTACCATATCAGCAATCAAAGAATGGGTGGACGGCATAGAAATTGTAGTTGCTTTTAGCCTACAAACAACGGAAGAAATCCTAGAAATTGCGTCTTTTCTATCCTTAAAATCTATACAGCTCGGACCTTTCTACAACGCTTCCGATGCCGCTCAAATCTCTCAATTTCAAATTACAAAAGAAATCATTGTACCTGATCCTGAAAATTGGCAAGAACTAGACGAAACACTTCGGAAATTCAATGCTGTTTCGGATTATTTGCTGCTAGACTTTCACAAGAATGGCATTTCTTGGAAAAATCTCCAAGAAGCGCACTTACAAAAGATTCGTGATTGGTGTACCAAATATAATATTTTGTTAAGTGTCGCTTTCCAAACAGACGATATGGATTCCATTTTGGGGGTAGGCGCGACTGGAATAGATTTAAAAGGAAGTGAAGAAGAAAAAGTGGGCTATAAATCTTTTGAAGAGTTGGATGATATTTTGGATATGTTGGAAGTAGAGGAGTGAGCGTTTTTAGCAGTTGGTTATTAGCCCTGAGCCAGTGCGAGTATTAAATTCGATAACCTAAAAGAGGCTTGATTTTCGCCAATAGCCAAATTTGAAACATAGTTTTTTAATTCAAAAGCACTACAAAATGAAATATTCCAACTTACTTCTTCCATTCTTTTTCCTTTCGCTTCTGGCGTGTGATCCCTCAAATTCAACTACTGAGAATGATACAAAGGATGTGAAAGAAAAAACACTGACCCATTTGGAGTACGAAGGAAAAAAGCCACAGAAAATAGTATTTGTGAGTGGAGATGAAGAATATCGCTCCGAAGAAGCATTGCCGCAACTCGCTAAAATCTTGAACCAACAGCATGGCTTCAATTGCACCGTTCTATTTGCACAACAACCTGATAATAAAGGAACAGTCGATCCAAATTACACCCAAAATATCGAAAATTTAGACAAACTAGAAGATGCAGATTTATTGGTGTTGTTCACGCGTTTTAGAGCCTTGCCCGACGAACAAATGCAGTATTTTCAGAATTATTTAGCTGCAGGAAAACCACTTATCGGCATCAGAACTGCGACGCATGCTTTCCACTTCAAAGATAGCACTCATCAATTTAGGCATTGGGGCAATTATTTTAAAGAAGATGATTCGAGTTGGCAAGGTGGTTTCGGACGCTTGGTGCTAGGAGAGCGCTGGCATACACACCACGGACATCATAAGCACCAAAGTACTCGCGGTAGAATTGCGGAAGCGTCACGAGCACATCCTATCCTGAATGGTATTGCCGACGGCGAAATTTGGGGAAGTACAGACGTGTATGGTGTTCGCTTGCCTTTACCCGACGATAGCCAAGTGCTCCTTTTGGGAGAAGTGGTAGAGCGAGCAGGCGAATACGATGAAGAAGACTTGCTTTATGGCATGAAAGAGAGCGATGAAGCGGTGGCGACGGTGAATCCTGCTAGCAAGGAAAGCTATCATCCGAACGAACCGATGATGCCGATTGCTTGGCTAAAATCCTACCAACTACCTGATAGCGAAAACAAAGGAACGGCTTTCACCTCTACGATAGGTGCTTCCGTTGATCTTTTAGATGAAGAAGTGAGACGTCTATTGGTCAATGCCAGCTATTATTTACTTGATTTGGAAGTGCCAGAAAAAGCAAAGGTTGATCTAGTGGACGACTATCAACCTACACCCTACAATTTCCATGATGATGCGTACTGGACAGAGAAAAATTTACAAATCGCTGATTTAAAATAAGTTAATTGTGATCGTGCTGTTTTTTGAATTGCTTATTTTCGTGTAGTTTTAGTGAAACAAAACGTTCGTTATGAAATACACACTGATTGCGAGTAGTATTCTAATTTTTTTATTTGCTTTTACTGAATTAGACGCGCAGAAAAGAAGGTTTCGACCCAAACAACGCTTTCATGCAGGTTTAATTTTAGGTGCAAATCTGTCTCAAATAGACGGCGACGATCATACGGGCTATGATAAAATAGGTGTTCTCGGTGGCTTACAAGGCGTAGCGGTCATCAGTAGGAGAGTGGAATTGGTTGCGGAATTACTGTATTCTCAGAAAGGCGCGAAGGTAGAATATTTAGACACTGTACATCCTAAGAAAGAACGAATTTTGGGACTCAATTACGCAGAAGTACCCATATTGGTTCGTATCAATATCACACCTAATGCAGGTGATAAATACAAAAAAATAGAATTGGAAGCAGGCTTTTCTTTTGCAGGTCTTGTACAAACGGATATTAAAGAAAATCTAGATCGTTTGACGTATAGTTTTACGGATGTATCAGATGACTTTCAAAGCAACGAAGTGAACTTTATCATTGGCGCACAGACAGAAATTTTTAACAATATGAGGTTGGGTATTCGTTCCAGTAATGCGCTCACAAGAGTCTATGTGAATGAAAACAAAAGCAATCGACAGGTATTTCTAGGATTTCAAGACCCTTACAACTTTTTCAGAAACTATCATTTGAGTTTTTATGCGAGTTATCAGATTTATTAGGGAAAAATCTATCTTTTCCACTTCAAGCTATTGACATGTTCTGCAATACGACTTCCTTCCTCTAGTCCTACTGCATTGTCGTGTGGAATGTGAATACCGCCATAGAAGCGAGAGTCTGCGGTTTCTAAAGCAACCTCCCAAAAACTGCTGAAAGAACGTTCCACAAAATCAACATCACGAACTTCGTCGCGTTCTCTGCCGATGTGAGATTGATCGGTAAAAGCAAAGTTTTCGCCGTACAAATCAATTAATACTTTGGCGGCAGAAGCGGCTTGTATAGCGTGTCCAGAAGGAAAAGAAGGAAAAGGGGGATCGGGCCAGAAAGACTCCCAGCTTTGGTCGATGTGCTGCGGAATAAATGTGTTCGCACGTTCGGTGAAATGATGGTATTTCCATTTCCAACAATTAATGAAAGCATCCGCCACTGCCATGCCCACTCTGGCATAAGTTTCTGCACATTTGATTAAGTTTGGCTGTTTGTCTTTGACGACCAAATTAGCGATGTAGTAGGAATGCCCTGGTGGTGTAAAAGTTTCGTCGGGATCATCGCCCCACCAAATCGCTGCTTCCTTTTCGGCTTGGGTCAATGCCAAATCTTTTTCATAGACTGCTAGAAATTGCTGGTAGTAAGGCGAACCTTTTGTGGTATCATAGGGAATCATTTTTGGAATGGCGAGCTGGGCATTTTCCTTTAAGAAAGTACGGTTTTTTCCCCAATGCGGATGCAGTGGATGATGACTAAAAGACTGCGCAAACAAAGGAGGTTTCCAAGAACCAGGACGTTCTGGATGTGTCCATGTTTTATCAAAGTTTTTCAAATAAGCGCGATGTCCACCGTCGGTTTTAGACCACTCAAAAATGCTTTTTGCAATGGATTGCCCGTAAGCGATAGATCGCTCTATAGCTGCTCTTTCTTCTATGTGGCTGCCAATATTTTCTAGGATAGCCGCTTCCAAAGAATCAATACTCGCCTTATTTTCATCGGAAGTTTGATTGTAAATAGCTTTCAAAATGCTGGCTTGGGCTGCGTTGAGCGACAGTCGCCAATCATAAATCTTTTCCTCTTCAGGCAAAGCCAAAACTTCCAATTCATTCAATTGTCCCACCAGCGAGTTGTAATTTTTATGGCCATGCACCGCTGCTTCGTACATCGTGAGACCAATGTAACCCAAACAACGAGAAGCATAAGTAGGCGAGTTGGAAGGTGTATTTTTGGTGATTCGAAGCGTCATTTCTGCCCATTTACTTGCGATCTCATAGTCTTGATAGACTGGTACTTTGGGAGTTGATTGGCAAGCAGAAAGGCAATAAATGATAAAAGCGTAAAAAAAAGCAGTTGATAGATGATGTTTCATAATCCCATTTCTTTTCAAAAATATCAATGCAAAATTAAAGAAAGGCAACAAAAGAAATTTCAGCCTAATGTGAAGATTAGACTTGAAGCATTGTAATTATTCCTACCAGAACATTAAGCATTCGGCAATCCGTTTTTTGTGAACACAAAAATTTTAAAAATTTGACAAATTATATCTAATTTCTCCTTCACCACTTCTTGATTATCAAAACACATCAACTCTATTATGCAATTTTCGTTTAACAATTCAAAGATTTCTCAGTTTCACGAAGCCACTACCAAAAACGACTCAAGTTTTATTTAAATTTGTGCGCATGCAGCCTACTACTAAAAAAATCTTGCGGCATTTACCAAGGCATTTTTTAACTGCTTTGATGACACATCGAGAAGCTTTTGAATTTCTTAGAACGCATCAACTGTGGAAAGGAGTCTTTCGCTACGGATGGATCAGTAAAGGCTTAATCATCTTAGCACTTTTTATTGGAAGCCAATACCTTTTGTTATTAATCGACTGGGCAGGAGATGTCACAGACCGTGGTTTCAATAGCAGCAGTTTATTGACACTAGGAAGTAGCAGCATTGATTTTTGGAAAGAAAATCTGAATTGGTTATTTTCTGGTAGCCAAAAATATGTCATTTTAATCCTTACTGAAGTCATCACTTTTCACATGGTACGCTCCACTTTTTCTATTTTGACGGGTGCGGAACAAGACAAGTCCTTCAAGGCTTTTTTTGAGGCGCAAATTAGGATGATCAAAGTGGCGGCTTTTTCTTGGGGCATGGAAATTGCAATTAGCGTAGCATTGAGTGTCGTATTGGGTTTACTCAGTCTATCTGTACTAAAAGATGGCTTGATGATCGGTGTGGAATGTTTCTTTCTTGGCTTTGCCTTAATGGACAATTACAACGAGCAGTACGATATGAAAGTAAAGGAAAGCTACAAAAGAGCTTTGTCTGTATTGGGAGCGACACTAGCCGTAGGTTTGGTGTTCTATGTTTTGCTCTATATCCCCATAGTGGGTGCAATTATCGCGCCTTGCGTAGGAGGGGTCGCTGCGGCTATTTTGATGCTAGAGTTTGAGACAAAAGGAGAAATATTACCTTATAGACCTGTAGTGGAAGAAGAATGAAATGCACTTCATTTTTTACTATCATAGATGGCAATTTTATTCGGTTGTCTGAATTTTTTTGAGGAATTATCAAAATCGACCTAATTTCTTTTAGAGAAAAAAGTGCCAAAAAGGCGTTAAAAACAAAATACTGTATGAGCCAAAACAAGGTGCTAATCAGAGCTGAAGCTTGGCCCAGCCCGTGAATA
>JBCCRX010000384.1:0-6298 GCA_039201015.1 Bacteroidota bacterium
CATAAATATCCGTATTTGCCTTTGCCTTTGCCATCTTCCCAAGATCATAATATTCCATAGCGGCATCATGAAAAATCGCTGCTGTTGTCATAAGTGACTTTTAATTTTTGCTTCTGGCGAACTAAATTCTACAACGACTACTAAGAAAGGAGCAGAAGCGACTCCTTTCTTAACTTGAAGTACTTTCTGATTAACTCTTTTAGTCAATGTATTGTTGGTCGTAGCACTAAAGATACCCGAAATCTCTAAATAAACCATAGGATAATTGCTTTGGTCTGTTTTCATCTCAACATCAGAAATGATATAATCTGCCGCACCGATGTTTCTCACAACACGCTTCATCTTCAAAACTTCATTCGTTAGCAGCATGGCAATGGCAGTCGCACCGTATTCTGTTGCTTCATTCAAGTCTTTCCAACTATCAATAACATCCTCTGTCAGCTCTTCTGACCAAACAATCTCGAAATCTTCGTTCAAAGTACCACTTGATTTTAGAACCACTCCAGATTCATGCTGGTTCAAGTGTAAACAGACCATAGCTGCCTCCGCTAAAAACTTTCCGAAGTTAGAAGATATGCCAGGTATCTCTTTATCACCTAAAAAATTGAGATTGAGTTGTTTCATTATAACCAAATGTAACAAATTTTGGCTCATCAGAAGAATTTTGTCAAGATGAAAAAGCAATTTATAAAATTTGACAAATCCTTCCAAAAAACGCCTCCAACTCCCGCACTGCTTCTCTATCTTCAAACACCTTATGCGCATGATCCAAAATCCGTTGGCTCAATTCCGTTCGGTAAGCCTTATCATTTGCAATTTTGACTGCTTTTTCCACATAATCCGTTTCATTTTCAGCAATAGCATCCGTCACGCCAATTTGCTGATAAGCGGCTGCTCCAAAACGGCTTCGGTGCAGCTCGGACGGTAAGGTGACATAAGGCGTACCTGCGGCAATAGCATCATAAGCGGTATTCGCGCCGCCCGTGTAGTAGAGCGTATCTAGGATGACATCAGCTTTGGCGACTAGATTGAGATAGCGTTCGGCGGATAGCCGCTCTAGGAAATGGATGCGTTTGGATAGGTTCTCTTTAGATAAATTTGTCAAATCTTGGAGATTTACCAAATTGCGTTGGAGGCGTTCTTGTAGCAAACGCGTAACATTGGAATGGCTATCTTGTATGAAAACGATGTGTCCTTTTTCATCTTTTTCCAAAATGGCTTTCACTAATTGATCGAAATCGGGATGTATTTTTCGGAGGTTTTGGGCGCACAAATAGATCGGTACACCACTCGGCAATCCAAAGCTTTCGATCGGTTCTAATTGTGCTGGCACGGGTGGACGATAGTAGTAAGTCGGTAGTTTTTTAAAGCGGATGAGTTGCTCGGAATAGTGTTCGTTGGCGTTTTCGCTTTCTAGCAATTCGCAAGAGAGAAAATAGTCGAGTTGCGGGATGCCAGAGGTCGTTGGCCAGCCCCAAGTGGCGCATTGGACTTTGGCAAGTCGAAAAAAGGGCAAAAAGTAATTTTGATAATCCGTGCCAATTTCCCAATAGTGCAAAATGTCAAAGTTGGTGCGTGCAATGATATTTAGAGATTGATCGAGTTCTTTGGGAATGCCTAAATATTTGACTTGAGGATTTTTGATCGCAGGACGCAATTTTTGTTCCCCATGCGGTAAACTGCAAACAATGGTAATTTGAAAACGCTTGCTGTCCATGTTGTTCAGAATGCCTGCCATGCACTTCATAAAAACGCCTTCGTGTCCATTGGTGACGACAAAACCAATGTGTGGCTTAGCGTTTTGAATTGCTTTAGTACGTTGTATTTCAGGCAGATAGCGATTGAACAATTGACCGTAAAGCGTCTTTATGGTCTTAGTGTTTTTGCCTTGATAGGGAAGATTAGCGGAAGGTTCGAGCATCCGTTCGTGTAGCGTGCTGAGGTCGAGTTGGAGATTTTGTTGCAAGTATTTTTGGAGCGTAGCAATTAAATTTTGCTGATAGGCTTCAATAGCTGCTGTATCTTCAAAAATAATAGGAGAAATACCTGCCAAAATCAATTCATCCCATGCCGAGTTGTATTTTTGTTTGAGGTATTGCTCCATCAAAGCATAACCTTTTTGGTAGTTGCCATGTCGCGTATAAGCATTGCCTAAGTTTTTGACGGCATCTATGAAACTAGGCTTCAATTCTACCGCTTTTTCGTAGTGTTTCACGGCTTTGTCGTATTCATTCCAAGCCTCTAGCGCAGAACCTAAGTTGTTGTGTGCTTCTGCATAATTGGGTTGTATTTTTATGGCTTTTTCAAACCACTCCCTAGCAGATTTGGGTTTGCCATTTTCTAGCAAAGTATTGCCCAAATTGTACATTGCTTTGGCGTGATTGGGCGCGAGTTTTACCGCTTTTTTGTAGTAGCGAAGGGCTTCGTCTATTTTGTGAAGCGACTTAGTGGCATTCGCAAGATTAAACCAAGCTTCTGCAAATTGTGGCGCAAGACGCGTAGCGGCTCGGAAAGCTTGCTGCGCCCCTTGCCAGTTGTTCATTTTGGCATACACCAAGCCCAAATTATTGTAGTAAGGTGGATGCGCAGGCTGCTTTTGTATGGCTTGCAGTATCCAATTCGCCCCTTCTGCGTGTCTATTTTGTTGACTACAAACAATACCGAGCATGTGTTTGGCTTCTGCATAGTGTGGCGCGACTTGCACTACTTGTCGGTAAAGCTGCTCTGCTTCTATCAGTTGTCCTTGCTGGTGCAGGCGTTGTGCTTGTGGAAAGAGTTGGTGGTTTTGCATGAGTGCAAAGGTAAGTTTATTCCAAATTTGATTACTACCCTTCCTTATTGAAAATAATGCTCACTTCCCTTCTCAGGCTGCGGCTCTGACCAATAATCAAATTGAGGCGTATTTAAAGCCAAGCGATAAGTATCTGTCAGATGATTGAGGATGCCTGGTCGTAATTTATGAATAATCTGAATATCGTATAATTCTTCTACACTGGCTTGATAGCGAATATTTCCGACTTTTGCACCTGTCGGTAGATGAATGATTTCTACGCCACAATAGACCGCTTTTTTCGCAATGGGCAAATCCCGAAAAGTAGAAGCGTTTTGCCGCAATCTTGACATACCCACAAATAGATAGTCGCCCCATTTTGCCATACCGCGCACAAAACCATCCAAGCGGGTGATGACTTGGTATTTTCCACTTGCTACATCTACTTGAATCACTTCTCCCGTTGCCGAAAGTAAACAATACAGATTGCCATCCATCCAGCGCGGCGAATGCGGCATCGGCAAATTGGCCGCTACAACTTCCTTGGTGGTGACGTCCATAATGAGTCCGTCGGTTTCTACATGGGTGCGCCAACCTTTGGGGGTGGTCGTTTGCCCGAACATGGTGACGTATTTGGGACTACCATTCACCATACACATTCCATTCAAATGACAAAAATCAACGGGTTCAAATTGTTTGATGAAAGGAGGCGACCAAGCGGGCGTAAAGCTGTAGTGATCGTCAATAATAGAAAGACAGGAGAATCGAGTATTGACTGCCCAAAGCCTCTCTTGTGTGTCCCAATCCATGTCGTGGATGTCCACCATACCGACGTGATAGACCGCACGCGGCAAGAAAAGGGCATCGTAAGTGTTGGGTTTGGGTGGATAGTTTTTTGCCAGACCTGCGGCATCCGCCAAGACAATGATTTCATCTTTGGTCGCAATCGCCATGCGTCGCCCTTCCACCGCTAAGCCCATTGCTTTTCGGAAATCGCGAGGCAATTGCATCAATTGATCGGGGCCATTTGGACTGATAAAAATGAGTTTACCCGCTTGATAAGTCGTAATGGCAATGGTACAGCCCAATTGCAAAAGCAATTCTGGAACATTCGGGGAGTAGGTACAGCTAAAAGGAGGTGGTGGATTCATTTGTGTGATTTGGAAGCAAAGAAAGGGAAAAATTTTAGCAATAGTGCGGCAGAATTTCTACTGTGTGTATAATAAATTGCGCAGAGGTTCACTTTTACACAAAGAGTAGCTTGTTTTGGATTTACATGGGTGTCGAGTCTTTTGAAACCCTCATCAAGTCAATCTGGCTCGACTTGTCTGCCTCAGGCTGAAACCGAGCCGCTCATGGATATTGATCAGCCAGCCTTATATCTTATCCAGTAATTTCCCATTACTGGATAAATTTTGCCTACTCTGCTTTACTTTTCTACAATACTAATAAGTTCCCTGTTTTCACTGCGAAGTGGTAGAAACTGCAAGGATTTAAGTTTTAGTAGGGTAGAGTGAATTTTTGTCCAAATCTTGTAAGAAGTTATCCAGCAACGGAAAGTTGCTGGATAACAAAAACCAGTTTCATTCCTGATTTTCAGGACGCAAACCCCTCACCGTTCGTCCTGCTTGCCACATTTCGCTTTCTCGCATTTCTTTCAATTCTTGCTCTAGTTTTTCGCGATAATCGGGCTGACTATTGGAATCAATGGACAATTGTGCTTCGTGACCAGCCGCAACACTATCATAAAGTTCTTCAAAAATGGGTCGGGTCGCATCTCGAAATTTTTTCCACCAATCCAATGCGCCTCGCTGGGCAGTCGTTGAGCAGTTCGCGTACATCCAATCCATACCATTTTCAGCTACTAAGGGATAGAGTGATTGGGTCGCTTCCTCTACTGTCTCATTGAAAGCCTCGGAAGGAGAATGCCCTTTGCTTCGCAACAAATCATATTGCGCGGCAAAAAGTCCTTGAATAGCTCCCATGAGTGTGCCGCGTTCCCCCGTCAGGTCACTATAGACTTCTTTTTTGAAATTGGTCTCAAATAGATAGCCTGAACCCACGCCAATTCCTAAAGCCACTACTCTTTCATACGCCTTTCCAGTAGCATCCTGAAAAATGGCATAGCTGGAATTTAAGCCTCTACCTTCGACAAACAAACGCCGCAAACTCGTACCAGAACCTTTGGGTGCGACTAGAATCACATCCACATCTTCGGGTGGAATAATGCCCGTTCGCTCTTTGTAGGTGATTCCAAAACCATGAGAGAAATACAAGGCTTTGCCTTTGGTTAAATGCTTTTTGATCGTCGGCCAAAGTTTGATTTGCGCCGCATCGGAAAGCAAATATTGAATAATTGTTGCTTTTTCGCAAGCTGCTTCGATTGAAAAAAGATTTTCGCCTGCTACCCAGCCGTCTGCTATTGCTTTGTCCCAAGACTTCGAAGGACTTCTCTGCCCAACGATGACATTAAAGCCATTGTCTCTCAAATTTAAAGACTGTCCAGGACCTTGCACGCCATAACCAATGACCGCAATGGTTTCGTCTTTCAAAACGGCTCTTGCTTTTTCTAATGGAAATTCTTCGCGGGTCACCACATTTTCCTCTACTCCACCAAAGTTCATTTTTGCCATCTGTAATTTTTGTTTTTTATTGACTTAATTATTTGGTTCTTAGGGAAAAACAATTTTCATCCAAAAGCCCCCAAAGATAAAGAAATCCAAAAAGTAGGAAATTTCGCCAAGCATACAATCTCCATATTTTCCGATGCCTAAAAGCCGTAGCTCTATTTTTGACAGTATTTTCTTATCTTTTTATGAGGTGAACTGTAGCTTTTTTTGAAAAAAATTAATCAATCCAAGACAGGAATAAAATTTCAGAAATTCGTAATTCTTAAAACTTTATTCTTCTACAAAAAGCCTTTGACCAGGAATCATTTCAATCGCGAAAATACTAGCTCAAATACTGCCACTCAAATAGAATCTGTTTGTTCTTATTTTCTGATATTTTTAACGATTTCATTGAACTAAATACCACTTTTATGCTGTTATAAAGCCGTACTTCAAATGTGTAAAAGTTGTTAAGGATTTTTTAACAATGCAACTCGCAACAAAAGCCTTTGTTTAGAGTTAACCCATACAACTAAAAGACTTGTTTAAAGTTGGTTTTTCGTTTTGTTTTGATGTGTCTGTCCCGCTCGGGACAGACTTTTTTATTTATAGTATTACTGAACTCAAACTAATCGCCTTATATTCGCGTCCTTCTTGAAAAAAGAATCTTAGGAATGTGTATGAAATAAGGTCGTAAATTTAGGGTATGTTATTTTGTTCTTAGTTTTTCTTTTAAAGAAGGAAAGAACAAACACCGTTTGTGAACCGCTAGCGGACGGGTGGCTTGATACTATGACTGATTTCAAAGTAAAAATAAGGGCAAAAGAAACAGCCTAAAATGCGAAGTTATTTCATACACATTCCTTAAGTAGGCGGACAATTTTAAGTCACGTTTAGCGCGCCATCGCCTTCGGCTCGG
>JBCCRX010000385.1:0-6264 GCA_039201015.1 Bacteroidota bacterium
CGAATACTACTACCCAACCAATTACTATTTGGGCTTGGTCAATTTTTTCGACGGAAATTACAATGCTGCTATTAGCAATTTTAGAATCGTAGAACGCTCTAACATGAGGAAATACAAAAATGTATTGCCTTATTATCTATCGCAAATTTACTTCGCCGAAGGTCGCTACGATGAATTGATCGAATACACCATTCCAAAGCTAACAGAAGGCGGCATTCGCAATTTGAAAGAAATTTATCAATTGGTCGGGCAAGCCTACTTTGAGAAAGAACAATATACCAATGCCTTGCCTTACTTCGAGTATTATGCCGAACGTTCCAGCCGAATGCGGGAAGAAGAATTCTACCAATTGGGCTTTGTGTATATGGAAGGTGGACAAGCGAGAAAAGCGATTGGCTACTTTGAAGAATTGACGAATGTAGATAGCGAAATGGGGCAGAATGCGGTCTATAATTTAGGGCGTTTGTATTTGCAAATCAATGATAAAAACTCTGCTAGAAACGCTTTTGCGAGAGCCAGTCGGATGAACTACGATCCTCGTCTGCAAGACGAAGCACTGTTCAACTACGCTAAACTTTCCTATGAGCTTAAATACGACCAAGATGCCATTACGGCACTCCAAAGTATTACGCCTACTTCGAGGTACTACACAGAGGCACAGACTTTGATGAGCAATATCTTTTTGGATACTAGGGACTACGAGCGCGCACTGGCCATCATGAAAACATTGCCGCAGCCTCTGACGCCCGATTTGAGAGAATCTTATCAGAAAGTGAATTACTATCGCGGCGTACAATTGTACCAAAGAGGGCAATTAGAACCTGCAAAAAGCTACTTTTTTGAATCTATCAACACGCCCGTCAATCAAGAAACCAAAGCTTTGGCACTGTATTGGTTAGGAGATATTGCGCATCAAGCAAAATCTTATGACGAAAGTAGTCGCTACCTCAATCAATTCCTGACCCTCGCTAGAACTTTCCGAACACTGCCCGACGAATCTTCGCTTGCCACTGCCAATTATATTCAAGGTTACAATTATCTGAAACAAGAAAATTACAATGCTGCTTTGGGTTATTTTCAGGATGCCATTGCGGACATTAATCGCAATGTTTATATCCGAAATCGAGCCGTAAAAAACGACATCCGAGGAGATGCGACCTTGCGGGCAGGTGATTGTCTATTCAAGCGCAATCAATACGATCAGGCACTTCGCTATTATGATGAAGCGGTGAATAAAAAATACAAAGGTTTTGTATATGCGCTTTATCAAAAAGCAATCATCGAAGGATTGCAAGGCAGTGTCACCGAGCAAATATTGTCTTTGGAGCGATTGGTGGATAATTATCCACGCTCTCAATTTGCGGATGATGCCCTTTTGCAATTGGGAATTACCTATCAAGAAATTGGGCAATTGGATAGAGCAGCCGTACCGCTAGAAAGACTGGTGAGAGATTACAAATCGCGCTCCGATCACGTCAATGAAGCCTTGATTCAATTGGGTTTGGTGACTTACAATCGTGGAGATCGAGAAGAAGCGGTGAACTATTACAAACAAGTCTTTTCTAATAATCCAGAACCCAGCGAGGCGCAAACGGCATTGAAAGCACTAGAGGAAATCTACGTGAATGATATGGGAAATGCGGATGCTTATTTTGCTTTCCTAAAAACGATACCAGGCTACGACGTTGGGACAATGGGGCGCGATTCTATTAATTTCCGAGCAGCAGAAGCCCAATTTGAAAATGGCAATTACAAAAAAGCCATTGACAATTATACCAACTATATCGGAAAATTTCCGAATGGCAGCAACGTACTTTTAGCGCACTACCGCCGTGGCGACTCCTACAGCGCAATGAAGATGTTTAGTCAAGCCTTAAGGGACTACGAATATGTCGTGAATCGTGGATCGAGTAAATACTATGGCAAAGCACTGGAAAAAGCAGCGATCATTTCTTACAATCACGAGCAGGATTTCCGAAAATCTTATGATCTATACATCAAATTGGAAGAAATTGCGGAGAGCAATGACATGCAGCTCGAAGCACAATTGGGTGCGATGCGCAGTGCTTATCGCGCCAATTTGACCAATGAAGTGTATGATATTTCTAGGAAAGTAGCCGACAATCCAATTGCTTCTCAAAGTCAGATTGCGACCGCCAATTTTTACTACGGAAAAATCTCTTTCGATCGCAAAGATTACAACAATGCCTTGAGTGCTTTCAATCAAGTTATTGCATTAAGCGACAACGAGCAAACCGCCGAAGCGCGCTATTTGGTGGCTTACATTTACTATTTGCAACGCGATTTAGATCAAGCAGAAGAAATTACAATCAATGCCAATCGAGAGAGTTCGAGCTATCCCTATTGGGTCGCGAAAAGTGTGATTCTACTCTCGGATATTTTGGCAGAGAAAGGAGATTTACTAAATGCTCAAGCTGTTTTGGAAGCACTATTGGAAAACTACGATGACGATGCAGATCTTGTGCAAAGTGCAAGGGATAAATTGCAGCAACTCAATCGTAGAATTAATTCGGAGAGCAGAATTGAAGACAACACAACTGATAGCTTCTTTGAAGATGACGGTACTGGAAATAATTAGGTGATAGGTGATAAGTGTTAGGTATTAAGTATTAGGTAAATAATCCTATTTAGCACCTACGGCTTATCACTTACAACCTATTACTTAACACCTATCACTTACGACTTAAAACCTATCAACAACTTATCAAAATGAATTTAAAATACACCTTAATTTTATTGTTCGCTTTTGGCGGTTTCGCGCTTACTGCGCAAGACGAAGATTTGGAATCTGGTTCGGTAGAAATCATCAGAAGTTTTGATGCACGCTTGTTGGATTCAGAAAAAATCAATTTGAATCCTACTTTGCCCGCCGTTGATACGAGCAGCAAACGTCAACGCTACAATGTCCCTATTCAAACCTTAGACATCAGATATCCGCCGCCACGCATTCGTCCTTTGGCTTTGGGTGGCGATCGCTTACCGCCTTCCTATCGGGGCTATTTGAAAGCAGGTGGTGGCATCCCAAATTCTTTCTACGGTGAAGGTGCTTATCGTGTTTTTGCGCAAGAACGCTTAGATGTTGGCTTGAAAGTCAGTCATCATTCCGCCAACAATTCACGAAACATTGAGAACCAAAGATTTGCGCTCACGCAAGCGGAAGCAGACGGTACATTTTATAGCGATCAGGGTTTTGCGATGAAAGGGAAAATTGGCTATTCGTCCGATAATATTTTCTACTATGGCTATACCGCTGAACAAGACAATAGCAGCATGCTAGAAGAAGTGCCAAAAGATGAAGTCAAACAAACCTATTCCATATTGGATGTAGGTTTGGAATTATTTAATGGCACAAGAACCGTAGGCGATTTGAATTATAGTGCAGGCATTGATGTCTATACCATGTCAGAAATCGGTCCTGCTAATGAATCGGGTTTTGATCTAAAAATTATGGGAGAAAAGTGGTTCAAAGAAAAATTTCCATTGCGTTTGACCTTGCGCACAGATTTCAGTCGTTACGCCACGACCTCCGCTGATGAAGATATTCAACGCTTGAACAACTTCTTTTTGCAACCGAATTTCACTTACAATAATGATGTCTTTAAAGTAAAAGTGGGTGGAAATCTAGCTTCTAGCGATGATGTTTTCTCGCTTTTTCCCGATATAGAAGTAAGCGCGAATGCCATTCCAGAATTGGTGACGATTTTTGCAGGTGCAGAAGGCGACTTATACAAAAATAATTATCGAAATCTAGCCGATTACAATCCATTTATTCAGCCAGAAATCAATGTGAGGAACACGCGCTACAATCGCTATTTCATTGGAGCAAAAGGAAATGTACAGGGCATCAGTTATCAAGGAGAATTCAATTACAAAAGCACCGAAAACTTGGCCTTGTTTCTACAGCCAAGAAGCAATTTGACGGACCTTGAGTTGGTAGAATTATCCGTTGGTGGCACGGAGCTTTACAAGTTTGATGTGCTCTACGACGATGTCAATATCGTAAACATTAAACTAGGTGCGGAAGCTGACATACAAGAGTTTAAAATAGCCGCTACGGTGAGCCAAAACTTCTTTGATATGACGGAAGAAGAAGAGGCTTGGCATTTGCCTGCATTCGAGCTGAACGGAAGTGTACAATACACAACGCTGGAAGATAAATTGCAAGTGAAAGGAGAGATTTTTGTACAGAATGCAGTACCGTACAGAACACCTAGCGGCGAAGCCGAAAATTTAGAAACGCTTTTTGATGTGAGTTTAGGGGCAGAGTACTATTTCACGGACAATTTTGGAGGCTTCATTAACTTATACAATTTAGCCAATAATCGGAGGGAGCGTTGGTTCAGATATCCGATCTATGGACTGAATTTCTTGATAGGGCTTTCAGTGCGATTTTAGAAAAGTCTAAAAAAAGCAATTTAAGCGAAACTGAATTAGGTTAAAACATTTTTTTTTCTACATTTGTGCGTTTCTAATTGGTCTTTATCTCCACGTCATTAGGAGCAAAAGGCTAGCAACTAATAGCCAACAGCTATTTCATAATTATTTTTCAAACAAAAACAGTACGTTGTGGAAAAAAGGTTTGAGAGTGTGTACTCAAAAAAGGTCAGAGCAGGAAAAAGGAGGACTTACTTTTTTGATGTTCGCCAGACTAAGGGGGAAGATTATTACCTTACTTTGACAGAGAGTACCAAAAGATTTAACGGTGATGGATATGATCGGCATAAAATTTTCTTGTACAAAGAAGATTTCAACCGTTTCGTACAGAGTTTAGAGGAAGTCGTAGATCACATCAAAAACGAATTGATGCCAGACTATGATTACGATGAATTTACGCGTCGCCACGAAGAATACGAAAGGATGAAACAAGCAGAACGCGCAGAGCAGAATGGAAATGGCGCTTCGGAAGTAGATTCAGAAGACGATATGAGTTGGTAAGCCAAAGTTTCATCTCCGCATTATAGAATGGGCGAAATCTCCTATCGGGGTTTCGCCCTTTTCACAATCTATGCTCTCTCAACCTCTCAAATTCTCAACTCTCTCAACCTCTCAACTCTCTCAACCTCTCAACTCTCTCAACCTCTCAATTCTCTCAAATTCTCAAAAGCATGAGCAAAACAATCTATTTCATACGCCACGCAAAATCCAGTTGGGAGGACTATCGCCTCAAAGATATTGATCGCCCGCTGAACAAAAGAGGCAAACAAGATGCACCAAAAATGGCAACCTATTTGCGAGAGTTGGGTGTGCAAGCTGATGCAATCGTGACCAGTCCTGCCAAAAGAGCGCGAAAAACGGCAGATGCTTTCCAAGAAGCTCTAAACATCAAGAATAGAGAGAAAGACGAACGCATTTACGAGGCTTGGGGCAAAGCATTATTTGATGTAGTAAGAGACATTTCCAATCAATACCACACGGTTTTATTGTTTGGTCATAATCCTTCTTTCACCACTATTGCCAATCAATTTTCGGATGAATTGATTGCCAATGTACCCACCTGTGGTATCTGTAAAGTCGTTTGCGAAATTGATGAGTGGAAAGATTTTGATGTGTCTTCTGGAAAATTAGAAGCCTTTTATTATCCCAAAATGTTCAAGTGAATCTGCCGTTTTGAACTCGATTTTATATCCTCCTTTCATCAAACATTCAATACATGCACATCATTCCTGCCATTGACATCATAGATGGAAAATGCGTCCGCTTGACACAAGGCGATTACAAGCAAAAAAGGATATACAATGAGCATCCGCTAGAAGTGGCTAAGCAATTTGAAGATGCAGGTATTCAACGTTTGCATCTGGTTGATTTGGATGGCGCAAAGGCAAAGCACATCGTCAATTACAAAGTTTTGGAGCAATTGGCTAGCAAAACGCGTCTTTTCATTGATTTTGGGGGTGGCTTGAAAACAAATGAAGATGTGCGAATTGCTTTTGAAAGTGGCGCGCAACAAATCACAGGTGGGACGATTGCTGTGAAAGATGCGGCTCTTTTTGCTGCTTGGATAGCAAAGTACGGAAGCGAAAAAATCATATTAGGTTCAGATGTGAAAGATCGAAAAATAGCGGTGAGTGGCTGGCAGGAAGAAAGCCAATTGGAACTATTCCCTTTTTTAGAAGATTACATCCAAAAAGGCATCCAATATACCATATGCACTGATGTAGCAAAAGACGGAATGCTAGCGGGTACTGCAACAACTCTTTACAAAGAAATCCGAGCAGAATTTCCTGATTTACAGTTGATTGCAAG
>JBCCRX010000386.1:0-6259 GCA_039201015.1 Bacteroidota bacterium
GTGCTAATGGAGGCAGAAAAATCGCAATCCGCCTTAGGCGGACATAAGACTTTTTCTAACGAAAAGTAGCGCAAAACCTGTTCGCCTAAGGCGTAAAGATGAAGTCAAGAATCTGAGGTTATTTGTGCGTCGTTCCTTAAAGTATTAATGTAAAATTAGTTACTCAAATGTAATTATTTTATGAGTAGGCTTTCTCAAATAGCTGATAATGAGTGATTTTCGTCTGACTTCTGACTTCTTCAATCTGACTTCTCACTTAATACATCCATTTTCAACCTAAATATTTACAAAAACGCCTATCTTTGCCGAACTTTTTTCAAAGCATTAAAAGTATGCTTGTAATGATTAATCTATTTCGTTGTTTTAGAGCGATTTAGGTATTTTTGCAAGTAGCAATTATCTAATTATCTAACGTTTTTTTGATTTGGAGTGATGCGCTTTGAGAGGAAGCAAGGATTGGTCTTAAAATGCTTTGGTCAGATTTCTTATGGAATAAACAATCAAAACATTAAAGTCCGTTCTTTCGCTTTCCAATTCAGTTATATCTTTTAGAGATGACTCAAAGTCGCTTTCTTGTATATTTCATTCGCAATGAAAAGCGCGTTTGTTTTTGTCCATTTGTTGGAACGTCTATTCGTTTAAAAGATTCAATATCAGTTTTTTACGCTTGAACAAATCAACAATTTAAACAATTAAACAAAAATCCTAATCTGCGCTGATTTATTCCGTTTGCATTGTACTTCGTTCAGCGATTGAGTTAAAGTGCCGCACCTTCCAAATCGTTCATTAAATTTTTTTTTATCATGCAAGGGAAAGGAATTATTAGGTTCTTCCTGATTGCATTTGTTGTGGTGAGCATCATACAGTTTCTGTTTGTTTTGCCTACGAATAAAGTAGAGCGAGCAGCAGACCGTTATGCAGAAGGTATCGCAGCAACTGCATCCGAAGGAGCCCGTGATTCGGTGGAACGAGCAGCACGAACGAGTTATTTAGACTCGATGTCCTCAGAGACGGTGCTGAAAATTCCGTTGATTTCCTCCTTTACTTATCAGGAGTTGAAATCGAGACAATTAGCTTATGGTCTAGACCTAAAAGGCGGTATGAGTGTCGTCTTACAGGTAGATTTGAGGGAGCTGATACGATCGTTAGCCAATAATGCCGAAGACCCTACCCTGAACCAAGCGTTAGATAATGCAAGTGAAGCCCAAAGAGCCTCCCAAACCGATTATGTCGCCCTTTTCGTGGACAATTGGCAAGAAATTACGGATAGTCCATTGGCAGAACTATTTGCTGGAACAGGCGCTTTGGAAGACATCACGTACGAGTCTTCTAATGGCGATGTGGAGCGTGATTTACGAGCAAAAGCCAACGAAACCGTAAAGTTGACTTTCGATATGCTAAAGCAGCGTATTGATAAATTAGGCGTTTCGCAGCCCAATGTATCTTTGGATGCCGCACGCGACTTAATCAATGTTGAATTACCAGGGATAGACAACCCAGAACGGGCGCGCGCTTTCCTACAAGCCGCCGCTGCACTCGAATTTTGGGATACGTATAGATTAGCGGACAACAATGGTGCATTGCAAAATGCTTTCCTTTCTGCCGATCAATTGATAAGAGATATAGAAAAAGGAAAAGATACGGTTCAGCAAGAACGAATCGTGGAGCAAATCATTCCTAGAGATACGATTTATGAATTGGATTCATTAGGAAATAATACCGACGTGATTGCATCCATCAGCGAGCCAGATACGATTTATGCAGATGAATCTTTGACGGGCGGGCCACTGTTGAGTAAGCTACAATTAGCAGGCTACGGTGCAGTCTTGGCGATTGTGAATGATAATGATCGCAAGCAAGTGATGAAGTACTTGACCGATGAAAAAGTGAAGGCTTTGTTCTCACGCGACATTCGTTTCATGTACAGTCGTGATCCAGTCAAATTGGACAACGAAGACGAAGCAGACGATGACTTGGTGCAGTATGAATTATACGGTGTTAAAATCCCCAGAGGAGGTGAGGCACCACTAGAAGGTGATGTCGTTACTAGCGCATCTGCTGATCCCGATCCACAGACTGGACAGATGCAAGTGACTCTTGTAATGAACAGTGAAGGCGCGAGAAAGTGGGCGAAAATGACGGGCAATGCCTTCAACAATGGTGGTCGAGAAATCGCCATTGTGTTAGACAATGAAGTCGCTTCTGCACCAGGTGTAAACAATGGTGCGATCACAGGCGGTCGTTCTTCGATCACTGGAAATTTCAGCACACAAGACGCACAGGACTTGGCAAGTATCCTAGAAGTGGGTAAACTACCCGCCAGAACGCAGATCATTCAAGAGTCTTTGGTCGGACCAACACTAGGAGCAGAAAATATTCGGAAGAGTATTACCGCCATTTCCATTGGCTTTGTTTTAGTGTTTGTATTCATGCTATTCTACTACGGTGGTGGTGGCGTGGTTTCCGTCATTGCTTTGCTACTGAATCTAGTCTTTATTTTTGGTGCATTGGCTTCTTTCGGAGCTGTTTTGACTTTGCCAGGCATTGCGGGTATCGTACTGACCATTGGTATGGCGGTAGATGCGAACGTGATTATCTACGAACGGATTCGAGAGGAATTGCGAGAGGGCAAAAGCATCAAAATTGCGGTGCGCGACGGTTTCCAAAATTCCTACTCTGCGATCATAGATGCGAATATTACGACTTTCATCACGGCGATGATTTTGAATTATTTCGGACTTGGTCCAATCAAAGGCTTCGCCGTCGTCTTAATGATCGGTGTGGTGTCCTCGGTCTTCACTGCCGTTTTGGTGGGTCGCTTGATGATCGAATGGTGGTTGAGCAAAGATCGCGGCATGTCTTTCTGGACGGGTGCATCCAAGAATGCTTTTGCGAATGTCAATATTGATTGGTTGGGCAAACGAAAATTAGCTTACACCATTTCAGGTGTTCTAATTGCAGCAGGCGTCCTTTCTATGGTTTTCAGAGGTTTCGAGTTGGGAGTCGATTTCAAAGGAGGCTATTCTTACAATGTACAATTTGAGCAAGAAATTGATCAAGAAGCACTTCGAGATGCACTAGCCACTTCTTTGGAAGGAAGTTCCTTGATTGTGAAAGAAGTAGATACCGACAATACGTTCAATGTCGTTACGGATTATTTGATTAATGATACCGATACAACGGCTTCGGATCGGGTGATGGAAAGACTGTATCAGGGCGTAAATGCGGTTGCGGGCGGTAATTTGGAGTTGAATAATTTCAAAAATCCAGCAGGAACAGGCACCTATGTCACCAGTTCCAGTAAAGTAGGTCCGACCATTGCGGATGACATCAAAGACAGCGCAGTGAAAGCCTCTATTTTTGCCTTGTTAGCGATCTTCTTGTACATCGCTATTCGATTTGGTCGCGGTTTTGGGAAGAAGCAAGTGGCTTATCCCGTGGGTGCGGTGGCTGCCTTGTTCCACGATGTTTTGATTGTGTTAGGATTGTTTTCTCTACTGCGCGGTGTTTTGCCGTTCTCCATGGAAATAGACCAAGCCTTCATCGGTGCGATTTTGACCGTTATTGGTTACTCAATCAATGATACCGTGGTAGTATTCGACCGTATTCGAGAGTTTATGAATCAATACACCAATCGTTCAAAAGAAGAAATCATTAACATGGCGGTCAATAGCACGATTAGCCGTACCGTGATTACTTCCTTGACGACTTTACTGGTGGTCTTGATTCTCTTCTTGTTCGGTGGCGCAAGTACCAGAGGATTGTCTTTGGCTTTGCTAATCGGTATTTTGGTTGGTACTTATTCTTCTGTTTTCGTCGCGACACCGATCATGTCCGACGTCATGGGTGATTTAGAACCGAAAGAAGTGAAACGCGCGAAATCTCTAACAAAGACGGGTGCGAAAGCGAAGTAAAATATTAGCTTTTGGCTTTTAGCAACTGTGGTTATTGGCTAAAAAGCGGTTTTTTATAAATAAAGAGCGAGATGCCTTTGGTATCTCGCTTTTTTTTGTCATTTGAAGACTTTTGAAGTTTTCAAAACTTCAAAAGTCTAATAGGTACACTAGTCCACCAATGTAGCTTGCGCGGGACTCTTTTTCTTTCTAAAGATATAAATCTCATACTTAAGCATCAGTGCTAGCAAATCTCTCTTCGTTTTTATGGTAGCTTGATATGTATTACCCTCACGAGTGGTAGCTTCGTAAACGGTAGTTCGCACATACTTTGTACCAATATTCCCTAGCAGCATAAGAGAGAGCGTTGTATTTTTCATTTCATAGGTCAAATGTGAACCTAACTGGAAATGTAGTGTTCGTCCGACATATTTTTCTTCATTAATTGGTTGTAAACCAAAAAGAGATAGATCACCACTAAAACGCTCTCTGACATTTTCAATGTAAATCCCTGTAAAAGCATCTACATACCAACGTGAGCCTATATTCTTGATTTTTTTTCCTACATGAACAGCTATACCTCTATCCACTGAGCCACTAATATATTTTTGACTGTACTTTCTTCTTTTTTCTGAAGAGGAAGTAATGCCCGCACTTGGTAAAAAATCAGCAAATATATATTGGCTGTACCATCCATTCTTATGGTATATTTTTATGCCACCAATGTTGCTATGACCAATCCATCTAGCCTTTCCAAAAAAGTGTTCGCCTGTTTCTTCGTAGGAAAGATTAAAAAAAGGGAAAGTCGCGCCGCTGCCTCCAAAGATGCTTATTCTGGGTGCTCCTTTTTCTTGTGCCGTGAGGGTGAGGCTGGATAAAAAGGCGAGGAGAAAGAATAGTTTTTTCATGTGCAGTAGAGAATTTAAGGCTGTTGTTGAAAGTCTAGTTTTATTGATTTTGCTACTATAGTTAAATGCTGTCGTCAGTGAAATTTTCTTACTATTCTTCTCTAGGCTTTCAAGGAGGAAAAATTTATGCGTGTTTTCCTAAATCAAAAGCTTAACGTTAAAGTAATCTAAGGGAGAAAATGATTTTTAAAGTTTACTTTCTCCCTTGATTTCTATCTTATATGAACCTTACTAATCTCTAGCTATTTCGAGAGGTCCGAGTGCGTAAGAAGTACCACATCTATCCCTAAAAGTACCGTAAGCTCTTAGTCTGTATTGATTTAAGCAGCGAGTACTACTATAAATGGAGGCCTCATCTTTTTGAGCGTAGCCCGCCATTTCTCCTTGGCGCGCGTGATTACCCTTGCATCTGGGCGTCCAGCTTGCTGTATAAGTAATTACATAGCTAACTTCTTCTGGGATACCTTCTTTTGTACCATCCTTCAAATTTCTACAACCATCCTTGCATTTATGGCTAAATTTAACTTTCATACGTTCCCAAAATGAAAATCTCCTATATAGTACAGTAAGCTCGCCTAAAAATTCAATATCTTCTCCTCCGCAATCATCATATCTATCGTCGTCACTGAGAGAAGTTCTGTCTGCACAGCCCCCACATCTTCTATCCTCATCTTCATCATCATCCACATCAGAACAGCTATCATCTGTTCCTCCGTCTGAATCGCCGTCAGAGTCGTCATCAGAATCATCTGTACCTGGATCAGGGACATAGTCGTCATCAATATCGTCAATATTGATAATATCTAGACCGCCTGCTGCTTTTATGGCGAAGAAATCGGACTCTAGAGGAAGCTTGACAGTGGGGGTTGGTAAACCACATACATCCACATCAGAAGCGGCACGCTCAAAAGCCTTTTGTTCCATTGGAGAAGCCGTGTTGGATATAATATAAGCTTCATCCCAATCTGGATTCAGCCGAATGATGTAACCGTCTATTTCTACTACGCCATAAGCGTTCAAAATAGTTTCTAAAACGGGTTCATCAAAGGTCTCCATTGCATCAATATCAATGCCTGTTCTTCGGTAGAAAGATTCATACTGTTGGGCAGTTAGTGTATTCAAAAAGGAATCAAGATCGAAGGTCTCTAGTTCGTGCATGAAGTTGCCGAAGGGAATTTCACCATTGAAAGCAAAACGAGGACTGCTGACTCCATTGGAAACAATCGTCACGCCACTTCTACTTTCGAGTTGGTAGGTTTGTGTGCTTAGAGTATCTGTTTCTTCAGGCAAAACAAAGTTATTTTGTTCGCAACCGATCAGAAATAAAACGATTAGAATAGGGAATAGGGAATAGGGAATAGGGAATAGGGAATAGGGAATAGGGAATAGGGAATAGGGAATAGGGAATAGGGAATAGGGAATAGGGAATAGGGAATAGGGAATAGGGAATAGGGAATA
>JBCCRX010000387.1:0-6236 GCA_039201015.1 Bacteroidota bacterium
TAAGTACTCACGCAGATTTATTTTTAAGATATGTCATATTTTGGTTTTTGAGAATAACCTCATAATTATTTAATAACCAGCTTCTTATCAAAGTCAAATATGACATATCTAGCATTCGATTAATTATGTCCAGGTACTTAATTTGATTCCATTTTAGATTATCAGCTAAAAAAGTGGTATTATCCTAGTTGAAAGTATGACTTTTGAGGTCATACCATTAACTTCATACTACTTTTCAATCTGATTGTCTATTAAAGTGTTACTCTATCCTACTTTTTTGAAATGCTAATAGGCTCGCCGAAGGCGGCGGAAACTAAGAAGGCTTAAATTTTAGTAGGGTAGCGTATTGCCTTGGAATAAAAATCTATACATATTCAATATTTTTACACATAAAATTCTATTACTATTATGATGAAAAATCACTTTACGAAAAGTCTTTTGGTTACTCTCTGTTGCTTGTTTGGGCTGACTGCCTTACAAGCACAAGCGACCCTTAATGTCGAAGGGGTCGGTGATGTTTATGGCTTGCGTGCAATATTCGGACCCAACTTTGAGGAAACCATTCGTGCAGAAATTGCACTTGCAGATGACGGAACAGACCCTGCCAGCGATGCTTGTACCGAAATCACGAATGATTTGAATGGAAAAATTGCACTTATTGATCGTGGAGGCTGTGGTTTTACAGTGAAAGCTATAAATGCACAAAACGCAGGTGCAGTCGCCGTTGTCATTTGTAATAATGATGCAGACAATCCCAACCAATTGAATCTATTAGGCGGCGATGATGGTGGTGTTTTGACCATTCCTTCTGTAAGTATTACTTTTAGTGCTTGCGAGGCAATTAAAGCAGTATTGGCTAATGGAGTAGTCATGGCAGACTTAATTCCTTCTTTGAACAATATTTGTAGAGAAGCCACTGCCATTGGTACAGGAACATTTATGGTAGATACCATTTTCGCTGATCCTGTTCTAGGTGGAATTGGTGGCATGCCCTCCAATCCGGGTGACAATGATGCAACCGCCGCTGTTTGGTACGCCTATACACCACCAGCCGATGGCATCTTAACCGTCAACTCTTGCGAAGGTGGTGCAGATACCCGTCTTTGGGTGCATACTGGAAGTTGTGATGTATTCGGCTTAAATTTAGTTACCGTCGCACAAAATGATGACGCCTGTATTTTTGATCCCAATAATTTAGAAGATGAATATGCTTCTTTTGTATCAACGCCTGTGCAAGCTGGCATTACTTACTTAATAGAATGGGACAATCGCTGGAACGATGGTCCTTTCACCTTCAATGTCGCTTTTGAAGAGATGGAAGTCATTTTAGCACCTGGACAAGTTTGCGATAGTGCCATTGTCATTGATGCGGGAACTTACGTCGTAGATACCATTTCTGAGTTTGGACAAACAGGACTTTACAACACCAATGGTTCGGAGTGGTACAGCTTCACCGCTCCCTTCAGTGGACTACTGAGTGTGAGTGCTTGTGGTGGTGGAGATACGGATACTCGCTTGCTCATTCATCAAGGCGATTGCGGCACGTTGACGCAAGTAGCCTTCTCAGATGATGCCTGTGCTGCTTTCGAGGGAGATGCTGATGAAATCGCTGCCTTTGTCGAAAACTTGACAGTAGCAGCAGGAGAAACCTACCTCATTGAGTGGTCGGGAAGATGGGACCCGAGCGGATTTGAATTTACCGTTTCGCTAGATACGCTACCGACTGTGGACGTAACTTTCACCGTTGATATGGCACTACAGACAGTAGGCGAGGACGGCGTCAACATGGTTTGGGCTTTTGCTGCCCCTGATACCCTAGCGGATGTCAACTTAGTAGCACTATCGGATGAAGATGGCGACAATAAATGGACAACCACTTTGCAATTGACCACTCTGGATACGATCGGCTTTGCTTTTGTCAATGGTGGCTTGGATGTTGCAAATGTCGAAGCGGTGCCCGATGACTGCGGCGTAGATTCTGGCTTTGGCTTCAATATCCGTCCATTGATTGTAACTGAAATTGATAGTCAAGCAGTAGAAATATTCTGTTTTGGCTTTTGTAGAAGTTGCGGCCCTGAAAATTGTGACAATCCATTCGTCGAGATAGAAGATGATTTTGAAAGCTATCAAGCAGGTGCATTAGGCCCACAATCCGATTTTTGGACAACTTGGAGTGGTACGGAAGGCGGTGCAGAAGATGGTATAATTGGACCAAATCCCGTCGATAGTACGCAACAAGCTATGAGAATAGAAGGCAGCAACGGACCACAAGATGTCCTATTATTGCTAGGCGATCAAACTGCTGGTCATTATATCCTCAGTTGGGAGATGTATGTGCCAGCCGACAAACAGGCTTACTACAATATTCAAAAAATTCAAGGCGAGCCAGGAGAGGAATTTGGGATGCAAGTTGCTTTTGAAGCAGATGGTACGGCCAGCCTAGATGCAGGTGCAGCAGCAGCGGTAGTTGTTCCTTATTCGCAAGACGAATGGATTAGTGTTGAACATTATATTGATCTAAATAACGATAACATTCGACTTTATATTGATGGCGCTTTTGCCTATTCTTGGCCCTTCAGTTGGGGTACTTTTGAGCAGAGCGGCACGAAACAATTGGGGGCAGTGGACTTCTTCCCAACGGCTGGCGAATCGCTCTTTTTCATAGATGACGTTTACTTCGCAGAGATACCACCAGCATCTGAAGGACAATACGCACACACCGCGGTAGCCGTCGAATCGGGGCAGATGTACACCACGCCTCAGTTAGATTGCTTCGGTGCAGGATTCAGTGTATTCAGCAATGGCAACGGAAGAAAAGCCTATTGGTATTCTTATGAAGCGACGGCAAACGGCTATCTAGCATTGAGCAGTTGTGAAGGTGGAGCGGATAGTAGAATGTGGGTCTTCCGACAAGACGATCCTAGCATTACGATGCTTGGTGTGAATGACGATCTTTGTCCAGTCCGCCCTGGCTCCACCGATCTTTGGGCATCATATCGCGAAGTACCCGTCACGGCTGGGGAAACCTATTTAATTCTTTTTGATGATCCTTGGGAGACCACGCCAGTAGAATGGAGTTTAGAATTGATTGAAGGCGAATTGCCAATAGGTGATTTCTGTCAGTCGGCTATCCCGATTACGCCTGGTACGATTACGATTGATACGCTAAATGGAAATGCGGCAGTTGCCAATCGTCGTATTGCTTCTTTCCGATCTAGCTTGACGGGCTACGCCAATGCAGAATGGTACAGCTTCACTGCGCCTGTGGATGGTTCACTAGAAGTTTATACTTGTGAGAGTTTGCCGCAGCGTTCTGGTCTATATATCTATGATGGTTCTTGTGGATTTGATAGTCTTACTTTGGTCGCACTGGGTGAAAATGGTGCAACCACTGACCCAATTGGTTGCGATCCAACGACTGCCGTGCGTAATATTGCGGTTCAAGAAGGCGTCACCTACTACATTGAATGGGCTTCCAAAGCAGATGAAAGACCTGGATTTGATTTCATTTTAGAGTTTGGCGAACCCGCCGTAAACGTCACTTTCGTAGTGGATATGTCCATTCTGGCTTCCGAAGGTGAACTCTCTGGGCAAGGTGCTTGGATTGCGGGCGATTTCAATAACTTCGAAGCAAGACCGATGGAGGAAGATACGGATGGTGACAATATCTATTCGCTCACGGTTTCTTTGATGAAAGGCGATACAGTACTTTATCGTTTTTTCAACGGTCCATTTGAAGAAGAAGAATTAGATTTGACGGTAGGTGAAGATTGCAGTTTTGACGCTTTTGGAGATCGTTTTATTGTTGTTGGACAAGAATCGGAAGTGGTGGAAACGGTTTGCTTTGGCTTCTGCGTAGATTGTGCTGCGACCAGCACTGAAAATATAGCTTTTCAGCAAGCCCTACAAGTCTTTCCGAATCCAGCAAAAGAGCGTACGACTGTTCAATATCAATTCGAGCAAAGTACAGATTTAATGATTCAGTTGACCAATACACTAGGACAAATCATTCATACACAAGAAATTGATAAAGCCATTGCGGGATACACAGATATTGCGCTACAAGGCTTGCCAAGTGGTATTTATCAATTGCGGATCAGGAGTGGAGAGAATGTGAAGACAGAGACTTTGGTGGTGGAGTAATTTTACGACCAAACTTTCACTCCAAAAAGAGGGACTTTCGGACAGAGAGAGAAAATCAAAATTCTCAATTTTGATTTTTCCTCTCTGTCCAAAAGGATAAGGAACGACGTACAAATAACCTCAGCTTCTTGACTTCATCTTTACGCCTTAGGCGAACAGGTTTTGCGCTACTTTTCGTTAGAAAAAGTCTTATGTCCGCCTAAGGCGGATTGCGATTTTTCTGCCTCCATTAGCACAAAAATATCTTGTCAAGAACTTCAGTTTATTCATCCCTCGTTCCAAATACAAAAATTGTCAAAGAGCCAAAAAAGAAACTTTTATTACAGTTTTATCTATTCTAAGGACGGATTAAAGCCGAGCTTTCCTTACACTTGCTGTTTTACTCGATCATACTCTTTTTGCCAAGGCTCAATCGTGCCTTTCCGCATAGCATCTATTGCCATTCTAACACAAATCGCCGTGCCGCCACCATTATATACATTAGAATAAGGCGTTTTTTGATTCATCAGACTATCGTAAAAAGCATCCAGCGCGTATCTGGTGTTGAACCAATCTGTTTTCTCTTTTTCCGCTTTGACTTTTACACCTTCGCCTTTACTCCAAACCAAAGCAGTTGCACCCGTTACGCCATCTATATCTTTTAGCTCCTGCTCTTTTTTTACTTCGCTGTAAATCCAAGCATCCGTCATATTCATTTCGATTGTGCCTTTACTACCTTTGAATTTTATTAGATAACCCTCGTGCGCATTGGCTGTCAAGGAAATGCAATTGAGCTTGAATCCAGAAGGATAATCGAAAATCGTATTGACATTGTCGTAGGTTTCTCTACCGTCTTTCCAATAATCTATGCCACCAATGCCAATCACTTTGCTTGGATAATCGTTAAAAATATAATTTACGAAGTCAATTTGGTGGGAGTGTAATTCTGCGGTAAGTCCACCTGAATAATCGCGATACATTCGCCAATTAATCAGTCGCTCTAGCTTCGGATCAGGCACAGGTCTGCGCCAATCTCCATTTCGATTCCATTGCACATAGACATTAGTCACTTCTCCGATGTAGCCATTTCTAATCATATTTGCTACTTTGAAATAAAGCGGCGTGCTGCGGTATTGGTGTCCAACTTGAAAGGTCTTTCCACTCCTTTCCACGGCATCAATCAAATCAAAGGTTTCGTTGATGTGAAAGGTCATCGTTTTCTCGCAATAGACATGTTTGTGAGCATCCAAGGCATCTACCGCCATTCTATGATGTTCGTGAAGCGGCGATGCAATGATGACGGCATCTACTTTTTTATTGTCTAGTAGCTTTCGATAATCGGTGTATGCCTTGCAGTTTTTGGCACTATTACTGAGGGCTTTCTCCAGATTTTGAGGCAATAAATCACAGTTTGCGATGACCTTAAATTGCGGAAAATTGTTCTTGATTGTTTTAATCAAGCCATTACCACGGCTGCCCGTCCCAATGACGCCAATGTTGATTTGATCGTTTTTGCTAACTTTAGAAAAATTGAGACTAGCAGCGAAGGGCGTCGCGCTCAATAAAATGCCTCCTTTTTGAATAAATGCTCTTCTGTTCATATTTTGCGATTGAATATTTCGTATTATAGGAGAAAATCAATACAAACACGAAGATAAATTTTTTCTAGCTTTATTTGGAGCGTTGATTGACTTTAGATTGTCAATTTTGCCTTTGAAAAATATTGTTGGTAAGGATAACAGCTAAGCTCCACTTTCCAAAGTAAGAATCGCTGGTAATCGCGCCTCACGCCTCACGCCTGAGGCGGACACGGTAAGGCGGACACAGTTAGGCGGACAGGTTTGTTTAACTGATAATATGGTGATTATGCTTATGTCTTTCGCCTTGTCTAAGCTCAAAATAGCGACCTTCTAAATCGGGAACTTAGTATTTTGTCCTTACTTGCAATAGTCCGTGTAATTTTTGAACCACAGAGGACTTATAGCAGCAAAGCTGCAAGGGCTTGAACCACAAAGGAACAAAGGAACACAAAGGGGGAAAATAAATCTTTTGTGTCCTTTGATTTCTTTGTGGTTAAAAAAGCATCTAAGTTTTTATAAGTCAATTAGTTATAA
>JBCCRX010000388.1:0-6217 GCA_039201015.1 Bacteroidota bacterium
GATGAATCGGCGGTAAAACCGCCGATTCATCTCTCCCTCCTGAAGTTCCCTTCGCTGCGTCAGCAGCGAAGTATATGGAATTTCAACACTTAATGAGCCCCTATTGCAGCATTTACTAATCACCGCATTCCGTTATAATTAGTATTTAATATGTAAATTTGCTTGATGTAGCGGCAACAAATTTTTACTTTTGTGGTATTTGAGGGGCTATGTCGAAAAAAATTTAACCGCAAAGTGACGCGGAGGAGATTGCGCAGCCTTAGGCTGAGTTTGCTTAGTAAAAACTTCGCACAACTCTACGGTTAAAAATACCTTACATTTAGCCCCATTATTGTTTCATCAAAAATAAGAATTGTGGGAAGAGCATTCGAATATAGGAAAGCAACAAAGTTTGCGCGTTGGGATAAAATGGCAAAGGCGTTCACAAAGGCAGGACGCGAAATTACGATAGCTGTGAAAGAAGGTGGTCCTGACCCAGAATATAACTCCAAACTGCGGCGTGCTGTACAAAATGCCAAAGCAGTGCAGATGCCTAAAGATCGGATAGAGGCGGCGATCAAAAAAGCGAGTTCTAAGGAAGCGGAGGACTTCTCAGAGATTGTATATGAGGGAATGGCACCCCACGGCGTTGCAGTAGTGGTAGAAACTGCTACGGATAATCCAACGCGTACAGTGGCGCATGTGCGCTCCATTTTCAGAAAAGGGGGCGGCTCCTTAGGTACACAAGGCATGCACGATTTTCTCTTTGATCGCAAGGGGGTGTTCACGATTCCAGCAGAAAATATCGCAGATCGAGATGAGTTTGAGTTGGAGTTTATAGATCATGGATTGAGTAGAATGGAGAAAGACGAATCGGGAGAAAACTACCTGATCTATGTTGATTTTCAGAACTTCGGTGCGATGCAGTCCGCGCTGGAAAAAAACGAGATCGAAGCAGAAAAATCTGAATTGCAACGCATTGCGCAGCACGAAAAAGAGCTGGAAGAAGCACAAGTCGATGAAGTATTGGAATTGATTGATAAGCTAGAGCAAGATGATGATGTGCAAACGGTTTTTCACAATCTTGCATAGAAGAGCGCAATCTCTTCTCTTATTCAGGAAAATTGAAAAGCGTATGAAACTGATCTTATCCACACATCTCGGAGGGGTATCAACTTTGTACCCCTTTGAATCCATACATCAATTTTGTCTTATTCCAATCTACGCGCCCAAATAATTTTTCAGTAGCTTAGAACGATTCGCAGAACGTAGTTTATTAATGGCTTTATCCTTGATTTGTCGTACGCGCTCTCTTGTCAAGCCAAAGCGGTCGCCAATGTCTTCCAAAGACATAGGATGCTCTACGCCAATACCAAAATACAGTTTTATGACATCGCACTGACGATCCGTCAGGGTATTGAGGGAGCGTTCTATCTCCCGTCGCAAAGACTCGTTGTATTCCAGTTGTTGGTCGGTTTTTGGCGTGGTGCTGTTTTCTAATACATCAAGCAGAGAATTGTCTTCTCCCTCCACGAAAGGGGCATCCATAGAGACATGTCGAGCAGCTACACCCAAGGTAGTTTCCACTTCTTCCGTCGGAATTTCTAACTGTTCTGCTAATTCATCCGCAGAAGGCTCGCGCTCGTAGGCTTGCTCCAATTCAGAAAAAGCTTTATTGATTTTGTTCAAGGAACCCACCTTGTTCAAAGGTAAACGTACAATGCGAGATTGTTCTGCCAAAGCTTGTAGGATAGACTGACGAATCCACCAAACAGCATAAGAAATGAACTTAAATCCACGCGTTTCGTCGAAACGTTGTGCGGCTTTAATTAAACCTAAGTTGCCTTCATTGATCAAATCACTCAAAGAAAGCCCCTGATTTTGATATTGTTTCGCCACGGAAACCACAAAACGTAAGTTTGCTTTGGTTAATTTCTCTAAGGCAATTTGATCGCCTTGTTTTATTCTTTTTGCTAAATCCACCTCTTCCTCTGGTGTCAATAAATCCACTTTACCAATTTCTTGCAAATATTTCTCTAGGGACTGACTCTCCCGATTGGTAATAGACTTGGTAATCTTTAGCTGTCTCATGCAGTATTTTTCTGTTTAGATTAAATTGATCTGGCGCAAAAAGCCATGCGTCTTTGAAAAGACACACATAAAGTAACGACTGAAATCAAACTAAGTTTTAAGAATTTTCGTTGCTTTAATGATTGTTACAAAGTGATTAAAAAAATAGACAAGGATGAGGTGATTTTAAAGTGGAAGACAAAACCTAACTAAATGCTATTGTAGTTATTGTCTTGATGATGAAGGAGTTTTGCAAAGGTAAGGCAATTGTAGATGATTTTCAAATAGAAGAAATTCAATTGCAAAAATGATTACTTAAATCGGATTGCCTCTACTGGATTAATACGAGTGACTAAGTAAGAAGGAATGATTAAGAAAAGTAGGATGACAACTAGGGTTAAAACATTCAAAGAAAAAATGGTCCAAAAATTAAATTCGATGGGCGCATAGGATAGATAGTAGTTTGCCTCAGAGAGTTTAATGAACCTGAATTGATCTTGCAAAAAGCCCAAACCAATACCGACTAAATTGCCCCAAAACAAGCCTAAGCCAATAATGTAAGCGGCATAGTACAGAAAGATTTTCCGAATTTTCCAATTGGAAGTGCCGAGTGCTTTGAGCGTTCCTACCATGTTGGTGCGTTCCAGAATCAAAATCATTAAAGCCGTCATCATATTAATAATGGACACAATCAGCATTAGAGCAATGATGATTCGCTCATTGATGTTTTGCAATTCCAACCACTCAAATATAGCAGGCTGTTTTTGTCGAATACTTTCGGCATAAAGCGAAGTAGGAATCGGAAACTGCTCCACAGCAATGTACTCTCGAAAAATAGGAATATCGTCCACATCTTCTACAAAAACTTCAAAGCCGCCGACCTCGTCTCGTTGCCAACCGAGCAACCGTTGAATTTGAGCAATGTCCACTAGCGCGAAGCGGCGATCGTATTCTTCTAGTCCTGTCCGATAAATGCCAGAGATTTCCAATCTCCTACGGATGATGTTGCTGTTTCCCACGAAGTTCACCTCAGTACGATCTCCCACTTTCAGGTTCAAGCGATCAGCAGTTTGTTGAGAAATAATGATTTTACGCGACATGTTGCTGTCTGAAACTTCAAAAATATCCCCTTCCAGTAGATAGGCTCGCATGAACTCCCAGTTGAAATCTTTGCCCACGCCTTTCAAGATGATGCCCTCCATATCCTCCTTTGCTTTGATAATTCCTGGTTTCATTGCAAAGCTTTGGATATGACTGATGCCAGCTTTGGTAGTCCTCCAAAAAGGCTTGCCAAATTCTCGCCCGAAGAGTAAATATTGATCCAAGTATTCTACTTGCTCAACCGTATCTAAGTACGGATAGAAATTTTGATTGATGTTAATTGGATAAGCATCCTCAAAGCCCTCTGCTGCATCAAAATCGGTGATGTGGATATGACCAAAAAAACCAAAAATCTTGGATCGAATCTCGTTTTTGAATCCCCGAATCAGTGCCGTGGTCAAAATCATCACGGCAACACTCAGCGCGACTGCCACGATAGAAATTCGAATAATTAAACCACTAAATGAACGTTGTCCGTTCGTTGCTTGATTAGTGGCGACCTTTTTTGCTATGAAATAAGGAAAATTCAAGTATCAGATTGATTTGAGTTTGCTTGATTTGCTTTTACGATTAGTGAAGTTTTTTCAAAGCTTACAAAACGCACAAAGCAGCGCGAAGATACTCAATGTGTTCGCTAAATTGATAATTAAGAGTAGAGAATTGAAAGTGAATAAAACATAGATGGTAAATACTCAATTCGTCTTACACGATGTATTGAGGTCCTATTTTTAAGGAGTACATCAGTTCAACATCATCCCGACAAAGAACACAAAAAAAGGCGACTGCTGAAATAGCAGCGTCGCCCTGTAAAAAAGAAATCACCCGATTGTTTATTTTGCGTTTTAGTGTTAAATTTGTGTCTTCACAATTTAAGGTTTTTGTGCTAATTTTTCATACGAAAAATATCTTTATTGGAAGCATTTATTCGATGTATAGAACAAAATCTTTGACGAAAGTAAGTATTCTTTTCTAAAATATTAAATCCTCATTAACAAATTCACCATTTTTTTCCATTTAAATACGGTGTGCACCACAAAAAGTTCAATACTATGACAGAAACCTACAAAATTAAGTTGCCCGATTTTGAAGGACCTTTTGACCTTCTGCTTTTTTTTATTGAGCGAGATGAATTAGATATCAATGATATACCTATATCTAAAATAACGGATGATTTTCTATCATATATTCGTCAAATGGAATTACTTAATATTGATTTGGCGAGCGAATTTATCGTAGTAGCTGCTACGCTTTGTCGTATAAAAGCCAAAATGCTATTGCCTCGAAAAGAAGTGGATGAAGCGGGCAATGAAATAGATCCTAGAGAAGAGCTCGTGCAGCGTCTGTTGGAGTATCAACGCTACAAATCCATACTAGAGCAAATGCGAGAAATGGAGAAAGGTCGTGCCCAGCGCATTGAGCGAGGCAATAGGAGTGCAGAATTAAAAAAGATTGCAGAAAAAGCATTGGTGGATGTCGAATTAGAATCGGTGACTTTATTTAAACTATTGCGCACCTTCGAGCGACTTCTCCAAAAATACGAAGACCGTACTGCCAAAAGAATTGTCCATCGCATTGTGCAATATCCTTACACGATCAAAGGACAACAAGATTATATTTTCGCTGAAGTGGCGCGAAAAGGACGAGCTCAGTTTCAGGATGTCTTTGGCCAATTAAAGAACCGAGTACATGCTATCGTTACTTTTCTTGCTTTATTAGAATTGTTGAATATGGAAAGATTGTACATCACAGGCGGAGAAGGTATGAACAGTTTCTGGCTGAGTAAAGTGAAGGGGAGCAGCGAATAAGCTATAATTCTATGGCTGACAACCGACGGTGGATGATCAAAATCGCGTATGCTGAAAATCTATCCTTTCTTCCGAACCTTTGCTTTTGGGTTTGGGTTTGATAGGTAAATAAATAGTCTTTATGCCAAAGCAGCGAAAAAAGCGAGATTTACCACAAAAAGATTGTGTTCAGTGTGGACGTCCCTTTACTTGGCGCAAAAAGTGGGAGAATGTTTGGGAGGAAGTAAAGTATTGTAGTAATCGTTGCAGGAGGGCAGCAAAACAACAAACGAAAAATGAAGGATAAAACACAGGAATACGGAACCGATTATCAGAACATGGCGTTTCACCCCCTAAATGTCTTACTTACTTTGACTTTGATTAGTTTAGGGGCTTTGTTTTTGACCCTAACGATTTCTTTCGTTTACTCGCGTATTCAGAGTGATTTACCGCCTTTGCAATTGCCTAACCTATTCATTTTCAATACATTAGTGCTCTTGGGCAGTAGTGCTACAATGATATGGGCAAAGCGTTCTTACTTAAAGGACAACACCAGAAACTACCAGAATGCTTTGTTGGCGACGATTATCATTTCTCTGATATTTATGGGATTGCAATTTGTAGCTTGGCAGCAGCTTTTTGCAGAAAATATCTTAATTAATTCTAATGTTTCTGCTTCTTATTTATACGTCATTTCTGGACTTCATTTTGCGCACATCATTGGTGGCTTACCTTTCTTAATTATCTTTTTAATAAAGGCTTACAAGCGCATGAAAGAGCCCGTGAGCGTCCTTGTCTATTTTTCTGATCCTGAGAAACGTCTTAAGTTGCGTTTGCTCACTATTTATTGGCATTTTCTAGATGCGCTTTGGATTTATCTGGTATTGTTCTTTTGGATCAATTATTTACTCCGTTGATGAAAATGATTGTTCTATCTCGTGAATGTCTGAGTACATTGTAAACTAAGTTTGTTTTAATTTTGAGAAGCGAGAAATTCCTTAGAATTTCGAGCTTTAAAAAACCTATCTGCCGCCGTCTTCGACGGCAGCGAAAAAGGGGTGAGGGAGAAAAAAGGGTTTTAGCAAAACCCTTTTTTCTCCCTCAAACTCCCCTATTTAAAATACAAAGAAATTTAGTTTAGGGGTAACTACTCAGGTACAAAAAATCAAAGTCAGCAATCCGACTAAACCGTACCTAATGTTGTTGAAATTGCATAAAAACGCTACTATTGCGCTGTGACAAAAGATGAAGAAATAGCAATACTTAAGGCACAAAATGCCGAA
>JBCCRX010000389.1:0-6185 GCA_039201015.1 Bacteroidota bacterium
CAAACTCTCTAAATTCTCTCAAACTCTCTAAATTCTCTCAAACTCTCTAAATTCTCTCAAACTCTCTAAATTCTCTCAAACTCTCTAAATTCTCTCAAACTCTCTAAATTCTCTCAAACTCTCTCAATTCTCTCAAACTCTCTCAATTCTCTCCCTACTTCGGCGTCGCAATATTTGCAATCGCAATCAATTGTTGATTCCAATTACCGAAAGGAAACTTCGCAAAGGCTTTTTTATAACCACCTGGCCCATCGTAATTGACTTCGGTGCGCGAAGCAGGATGTTTGCTGTTGCGTCCGTGCATAATGGTCACGCGCTTCTTGCCATCGTCATCTCTCACTGCGGTAACTACAGCAATGTGATAAATTTCTCCTTTATCGCCACTGTGCTGAAAAACGTCCGCATTAGAGAGTACATCTATATTAATATTGCTGTATTTTTCGTCAGTGCGTCCAAAAAAGAGTACACTCCCAGGTCGAAGTAGATTTTGATCGGCAAGGGCATCTTGTACGAAGTGCAAATTATTATTTCCGTGGTACCAATACGCAATTTGGCGGGTATTGCGATCCGTATTGTATTGTGGAAATTGAAAATCTCTTGCCAGCACTGGAAAACGGGCTTGCAAACTATCCTTTACGCGATGATAAATGCCAGAACAGTCCTGTCCGATACTACCGTCGTATTTTAGCTTTTGTGCTTCCATATTAATGGCAATACTTTCCAATGCTAAGCTCATCCTAGCATCGCTAATACCTGCTCGAAAACGCTCTGCCGAAGGATCACTTGTTGGAGTAGTGGAGGGGACGGCTGGTGCTGTAGGTTCTTCTGGCTCTAGTTCGGCTATTGCTTCTACCTTGCCTATGTCTGTTGGTAAGAAATCTGCAATGGCGACCAGCTGGCTGTAGTCATTACCGAGCGGTGGACGACCTTTTTCATCATCCACAGAGGCACTTTGTGTTCTAGAGGCTAGTTTTCCTTTGCTTCTACCATGCATCATCCTGTAGGAAATTAAATCTCCATTTTCATCTTTCTCCAAAGAAGTTACAACAGCAATATGGTACACACTTTTTTGAAGCTTCTCTATGGTCAATTTTTCGGACGGGTCTTGCTTCGAAGCAAAAAATACAACTGTACCTGGGCGTATATCATTCCGAATAGCTAAAGCATCATCCACAATAGTTAGATTACCATTATCGTGATACCATTTAACGATTTGCTTGCTTCCTCTAGCCACATTGACTGCGGGAAAATCGTCTTCTTCTAGCGTAGGAAATCGATTCTGAACGCTATCTATCATCCTGTGAAAGATACCTGAACAATCGGCTAGATTTTTAGGATTTTTACTATCATACATCACTTGATCTGCTTCTACATTCTCCGATATAGCTTGTAGTACTTGCTGTATGTCTGCAATGCTGCTCTCTTTTTCTACTGTCGTAGATGTTGTTGCTGTTTCATCCGTTGTTTTCTCGTCTTCCGCAGCGGTCACGGCAGTTGCATCGTCTTTCTTTGCTGTTGTTGATTGGTCTGATTGATTTTGGCAAGCAAATAGCCCTAATATGAATAGGCTGATGATAAAGAATAAGTGTGTTGTTTTCATTAGTATTTGTGCTTTAAATGCGTGAAAATTAGTTTCCAGAATTTTAATAACTCAAAAATCCGATGAAGTAGTAAAAACACCAAATTTTTTCTTTTAAATGTTCTTAATGGTCGCTTTTTTTCTGAATGGTCAATAAAATTGAAAATCCTCTGAAGTTTTGAGGCTTCAGAGGATGGAGGCACTGCAACGCTGCTAAATTTAACCTAAGTAGTCACTATATATCAATAGCGAGATAAGGTCTGCATTTTTAGATTTTTATCGCTGAAAAACAAGTGCATCCTTATTTGAATTTGGAATGACTACTCATTGCTGCCATCATCATAATAAATAACTAAGAAAGAATCATTATCATCATTATCAATACTGTCTTCAGAAAGTATTTGGATGGTATTATGATGATGTGCTTTTATGGGAGTCATCCTTACCGATTTTGCAGGTTGATAGTCAGATTGTCTTCTTGGTTTCGATGGACTAAAGTAAAAATCAATAGTTAAATTGATTTGTCCATCAGCTGGTGTATTCGCGAAGGGAATCTGTACATTATCTCTTCCATCACTAGTCTTCATAATAACATCTTCACCTGTTCCAAGGAAGTCAATCTTTCCCCCACCACCTGCTGATCCATCTTCTTTTCTGACATCATAATGAACTACAACTTTTTGATAATAAGCAGCGTGAGATGTACAGGTAATCATTCCTTTACTTCCTCCTGGGATAACAAGGTTCACTTCATTTAATTTTGACATAATATATTATTTCTTTTAAACTACCTACTCTTTACAGGATTTTCGGCTTCCTCCTTTGTTTTCATTCCAAAAATCAAAGAAGCAGCAAAATCCACCAAATTTCCACCCCCAAATGTTCTGAATGGTCGCTTTTTTGTTCTGAACGGTAATTTCAGTTAAGGAAAAGTTAAGAAGATGGCAGTTTTAGAGCATAAAAAAAGAGAGCGATGCTTTAGTCTTCATCCCTCTCCAAGTACACACTTAGTCTAATTCTTATTGTTGAATTGTTTATTTGTTGAGCTGTTGAATTGAGCAGTTCCACAATTCTACATTCGAAATCATTGCTTCACAAAGCGCACCACCTTTCTCGCTTTTGTACCAATACTCAAAAAGTAAGTACCCTTAGGCAATGCACTCAAGTCGAGTTGTTGGTCATTAATTTGTCCCTCCATCAAGCGTTTGCCTAGCACATCATGGATTTGGTAGAAAGTTGAGTCGGCTATATTTTTGATTTGTAAGATAGTCGTCGTTGGATTGGGATAGAGTAAGATTTCGGGACTAATTGTGCTGCTTCTTTGCTCTAAATTAGCGTTGGCGTTGCCGTCGCTAGATACAAACACCGCTTCGTCATCTTCACTCGCTACGCAACAAAGCGCATTGAAAGGAGCGGAATCTACATCTGCTTGATTGGCTTGTGTGACTTGTGCGAAAAGCTCTATTATCTCTGACTTATTAAAAATATCAATTTGTAAAGTGGCTGAATCGCCAGCCGCTAGATTGATGCCGCTCCAAACACCTTGAAAGTAATTGCCCGTAGATGCTGTGGGCATTGATTCCCCAACTTCCACAAAACGATCTACATCTATGGGGAGTTGTACTTCTACCTCTGTGGCATCGTCTGGTCCGTTGTTCACTAAAGTCAAAATAAAAGTCTCGCTGGTAAAAATTGGAATATTGGTATTATCGCTGCTGATCGAAAGCTCTAAATCTATGGCTCTATCTGCTTCAAATTGAATACAATTCTCTTCCAAATCACCTAGAGCATCTGTTTTTAGTAGCGTGAGGTTCGTGTCGGAATTGGCAAATAGAAAACCACCGTCTTGAGTTAGTGCAAGGGGAATAATTTCTATAGTTTCTCCTTCTATATTATTTGCCCAAACAATCTCTCCGTCATCATCTATTAGCCCATAGCCAATCCCGCTTTCTGCGCTTGAAAAAAGATCAAAATAGGTGTTAGAATATACCAATTGACCATCAGCGAGCGGTAAAATAGCGACGAAAGTTTGCTGATCTACAGTAGAGGCGAATCCCGCAGGTGCGCTTTCAAATATCAATGCGCCCGTTGCAGCATCATAGGCTAGTATTTCTCCTCTTAAATTATTGGTCAAAGCAATGTAAACGCGACTATCATCTAGGCTAGTTCTGATCGAATGAACAGTCGTAGAGGGTGTATCTCCCGCAAATGGAGCAACCCATGTATTGGATAAATCTGCGTTCGTTCCAGAAAGGGAAAAGTTGCCTGGCACGCCCCAATGAATATAAATGCTGCCGTCATTGCCTTCTACTAGATTGAAAATAGAAAAGGTATCATCTAGTTCTTCGAGCACTACGGTTCGTGCAGACTGTCCATTAAAATCTGTCTTGACGAAAAAGGCACGAAATGTTTGATCGGCATTGGTATCGACGATGAAACCTCCGATAACGTAACCATCAGATACGCTGATTGGAACGCGATTTGGAGCAATTGATGTAGGGTTGGGATAATCTACGGTAATGAATTCATTCAAAAGTGTGTCGCCCTCTGGACTGACTTGTACAAACCACAATTGATTATCGCTAGTCCTTGAAACGGCCGTACTGGATGTCGCGTCTTGCTCTTCTTCCGTTCTTTCCAATAAGTTGCCTGTTTTATCAAAGCTTGGGGTTTGTAACTGATTACCTACAGCGGCTTGTAGCAAATAAGCTTCATTTGTTTCCGATACGCTAATTCCGCTTGGAGAACCTGTGAAAGCATTGGGATATGAGCGAAAAAAGCCGCAAGCTGGATTGGCTGCATCAAATTCCACATGATCGTCTTCTCCCCTACCGCTACAACCTAATACCAAAGGTACAGAATCACTATCTTCTTGATCCGCAGCCGTCACCTCCGCGCAGAAGGATAGGCTAGCTACTCTGCTAAATAATTCGATTTGAAGTGTAGCAACTTCTCCTACTGCCACATTAATGTTCTCCCATAAACCAATATTCACAAATTGAGCGTCAGGTCTAGTACTGTAGTTTCCTGAACTAGCATTTACGACTGCTCCACCAACTGGTACGACATCTTCGATATAGTACAAGCGCACTTCTACACCTGTGGCGTCCACCAAGCCTTTGTTTTCAAGCGTGAAGGTAAACGTGCCACTTTCCCATTGGTCAATATCTGGGTTATCGCTCGCTACGGAGAGTTCTAGATCAATAGTAGTAGCAAGACCAGCACTTTTTTTACAAAAACCAAAATGCGCACATAGGAGCAGCCCTAGAAGGAGTAAATAAGAACGATAAGTAGTATTTTTCATAGCAAAGTTTTCTTAGTTCAAAAAAAACGGATGCTTCAATATCGTCCATATTGGCACTACTCACCTTATTTTTTGAGTAAAATGTTCTGAATGGTAGGTTTTTTGTTCTGAATGGTCAATGTTTGATGAATTTTAAGTACGTACTTTTGAAGATAGACGTAAGATTCCATAAATAATGCTGACCAAATAAAATCATCTAGAACCAAATATAGATTACGAGTATCTTGTCCATACTTGACTTCGTTTCAGATTTTGCTGGCATCGAGACAGCAAAATCTGATTAGGGTTTTCTAAATGAAACACAGCTTTACTTTTCGGAGTGCCCCAAGGTTTTTTATGAGCGCAAATGCTTATTTGACCTCCTCTTGCTGAAAGAATCAGCAAATAAAATCCCACAATTACTTAATTATGATTATTTTTGTCGCCTATCTTTCTATTTCCTAAATCCGCCCTTTGATCTATGACAAAAAAAATCAAGCTCTTTTTAGCTTCTTCTAATGAATTAAAAGCAGAGCGAGAACAGTTCGAAATTGAAATCTATCGAAAATGCAAATCTTGGTTTGATCAAGGCATTTTCTTGCACCTTGACATCTGGGAAGATTTATCGGCGCGTATGTCCAGCAAACGCTCTCAAGAAGAATACAATCAGGTACTTCGAGAAGCAGACATTTTCGTGCTTTTGGCGTATTCAAAAGTGGGCATGTACACCGCTGAAGAATTTGAAGCGGCTTTTGGTCAATTTCAATCCAAGCAAAAACCCTTTATCTTTACTTATTTCAAAGACGCGGAAGCCATAAAAACGGCTGCTAGTTTGGATCATTTCAAACAGCGATTGAAAGACCTCAATCACTTTTATGCCCACTATCAAGACTTCCATCACCTTTGGCATCAATTCAATAAAGAGCTAGACCGCTTATTGGCGGAAGACTTTAAAGAATTTGTCAAAGCTGATTCATCAAAAACGGAGAGTGCGGCGATTGCTGGGAAAAATATTTTAAAGGACGTGACTATAGGAAATGTTGGTGGAAATTTTAGAGTGGGCGATGATTAACGGACTCGCGTTCGTTTTCGCTGAGGAGGAGGTCGACACCTCCTCAGCGAAGGAAGGTTTCTAAAGGGAAAAGAAGCGATTCTCGCTTCTTTTCCCTTTAGAAACCTTCCTCAAATTTGGCAGGCTCGATGCCGCCAAATTTGAAAATAGACGCAGCTCCTCTCTACAAACGAAAGCTTAATAGAATAACTTTCCTGCCGACTACGGTTATTGATGATCTCGGTTCGGTAGTAGCAGCTATTCAAAAACCA
>JBCCRX010000390.1:0-6098 GCA_039201015.1 Bacteroidota bacterium
AGCGATTTCAGGAGCTTTATTCAGATTTAATTTTTTTGGCTTATCGGGGAATTTTGTGGAGAGAGAAAATTATGTAATTTTCTCTCTCCACAAAACCCCTTCTAGTGGGAAATGAAAAAAGTACTTTTTTCATTTTCCACAAAAATAACCGAAGACCCATTTTTTTTATTTAAAAACTTCGTACACGACTAGATTTTATTGGATAAAGTCTATTCTATATTTCTTTAATTCGCCAGTATTGTGTTATCGGGAATCGCTACCAAATTAGTGGTCTTGGAGGGCAGGTATAAAAAAAGTGAAATTGTACCTACCCTCCAAGTCTCCTTTTTACCACCGTCTATCGCGCACTTTTGATGACATACTGCACGCGTCGAGGGCTTTTTGGATCGCTGTACATGACTTTTTTGGTGTGCAAATCCAGTTGGATATTTACGCCTCTTGAGCTATCTTTTAGATAGACGCTCCATTCGTCTCTACCCGTTTCTTTGAAATTGAAGGCTGCTCTACCTGCTGCGTTTTTTTCGACCCAGTTTGTTCCATTTGTTTGCACATAATGTCCCAGAACGCCTCCAGAAGAGTGACCAAATGCTACATTGCAAGCCGTCCAACCATTAGCACCCAAATATCGCTCTGTGATGTTATACAATGGACGTCGAGTTGGGTTTTTCTTGTCGCTGTACATTACTTTTTTGGTGTGCAAATCTAGTTGAATATTGACGCCTCTTGAATCATCGACCAAATAGACCGACCAATCATCGCGATGCGTTTCTCTGAATTTGAAGTTAGCCACACCTTGTCTCGTTCCTTCCTCTACCCATTGCTTATCGCCACCTCTTTGAATGTAAGAACCTAGAAATGCTGAGCTGCTATTTCCGAATTTTACGAAAGTGACATTGCGCCCATTGACTTGCGAAGACTGTCCTGTCAGGAAAGTAGTAGCGATCAGAGTGAATGCAATTGAAAAAAGAATTGTTTTCATTTTTGTAATATGTTATTTGTGAAAGAATGAAGGAATGAATGCTCTGTTTTTTAGTCGCATTTTTTATTCCCTTTTGTCTGACACAAAGGTAGGTGGAGGTAGAAGGTAGGAAAACCACATTTTGATGTGGCTGGGTGTGGTTTTTATGGAATAGCTTACTTCTATACCATCTTGATTACGATCAAAAAGTCATTTGCGTGCAAGTGAATGGTTTTGAAAACCCTAATTTCCCTAGCTCAATTGAAGGAGAACTGTATGCTTTACTTTTGAACCTTATAAATTCATAATTTCTCATAAATAGGCTTTAAGAAACTTATCAATTTTTCATGAACTTCTTTGAAGTCTATTTCTTTTAACTCATTCCTTTCGAGGAAGATTTTCCATTGGTTGTTTCTTTTGGTGTCTTCATAAAAAACCTCCTCAAACACAGGATGATTCTTTACAATTGGTGTTTTTCTTCTGTTGAAAGTATTCTGGATAGCCTTTTCTAAAATAGATAAGTTACTGCTCTCCAGAAAATAATAGACATCATAAAAATCTTTCAATCTAGAATTGTATTCTCCTAAAGAAATCATGGCTTCAAACTTTTCTGCTATCAGCGTTTCTATTGAATATCCATACAATATGGGTTGAGCCAATTCTTCAATTATTATTGGATAGAATATTTCTTGTGGTCCCGATGTCAAATAATCGCCAACGCCAATATCTATTTGTAGTTGTTGATTGATGCTACCTAATTTTCCAGTAATTTTTATTCGTATTCCTTTGTATTGTCCTTCCTTTTGAATTGTTCCAATCGCTATACTGTTTCTATCAAATACAAGACCATCTGCTCCATCAATTTGACTTATTTCTTTGAAAATCGCCGACAAGTTACTTTGTTCAGCATCCAATTGCCTTATCAAAAAGTCTATATCTTTTGTATAGCGACTCGATTCTGCTCCAAATACATATACCAAAGCTCCGCCTTTTAATAGGAAGTATTTTTTGTATGCAGAAATAGATAATCTATACAGAAACCTTTCTTGAAAGAACCTGATAATCGTAAATTGATGAACTTTTCTATGTTTCTTTGAATATTGTTTTAAACGTGATTTTATGGATTCAACATTCATATTAATAACTCTAAATAGTGATCTAAAATGGTGCTAATTCTTAATTCTCTAGAGTACTTTTTGAGCTGAACTATATTTCGATTAGAGTCGCTTAAATAGGTTTGAAGAACTTCTTTCACCATACTTACCTCCAATTTGTTTCTGAATTTTATATAATCACAAATCGTTTTTTCCCGATCATAAATATTGATGAATACTCCATTTACCTCCTTTTTTATCACTCCTATTTGGTATTGATTCTTTTGCCAATAATATAATTTGATTGGTGGAAAGTCAGGTAAATTCAAGTTGGCTTTATGATGCACTGCTACATGATGTTTCAAAGGAATGCTTGTCGTATAGTTGTAAATATAGGCAGCAGAATGAAAGCAAAATACGCCTTTGGGAATCAACTTAGTAAGCAATCCTAACTCATCTTCGCTATTGTCGCGAAAAGTATAGACGCCTCTTTTTACTTTCTCTAATATCTTATCGTGTAATAGTTGTCTTATTTTGTAATAAGACAGTCCAAGTTTCAGTAGTTCTTTGGAAGTCAGAACACCGTGATTCTCTTGAAAATGATCTTGTAATGAAGAAATAGTCAAAATAACTTTAGGCTTTCAATATTTAAAGCCTAAAGTTAGTGAAATTTTTCTACAATTTAGATGCTACCCCAAAACAACCTTAATCAAAAAACCATCCTCCACATCCACTTCCATTCGCCCCCCAATCTCCTCCGCCCGCATCTCCATATTGCTCATCCCTAAACCCGTCGTTTTGTGCGCTTTTTGATGCACTTTTCCATTATCATGAATCGTCAGTTCAATACCATTGCGTCCATGTTTTTTGAATTGAATTTGCACGCGGTCACCATTGCTGTGTTTGGCGGCATTGGTGATGGCTTCTTTGCAAATCAAGTAAAGATTTTGACGAATGCTGGTAGGCATATTTTTGTTCAAAGCGAGATTGTTTACACTTAGATCAAAAGCAATATCTTTTGGAGCGAGCGTTTCAGCGGCGTGTTCTCGGATACGATCTAGTAGATTTTCAAGTCTATCTTTTCGCGCATCTATTGCCCAGACAGTATCACGCATTCTGGACATCGCATTTCGACTCAACTCGCTGATTCTTTGCAGCTTAGGTTTGCGTTCTTCGGCAGCGGTCATTTCTAGCAGTTCAGATTGCATCGCCAAACCTGACAGCAAACTGCCGACATCATCATGCAAGTCACTAGAGATTTTGACACGCATGCGCTCTATTTTCAAGGCTTGCTGCAAGCGATAGGTAAAAATACCATAAATCAATCCTGAAATACTTAAAACACTAGCTAAGTAAAACCACCAAGTTCGATACCACGGTCTCTTGATGTGAATTTCCAATTGCTTGATTTCTTCACTCCACACACCATCTGAATTGGCAGCTTTGACTTGGAAAATATAGTTTCCAAAAGGCAAATTGGAATAGCGCGCAAAACCATCATTTCCAGCATCGATCCAATCTTCATCATTCCCCAGCATTTGATATTTCAATTGCACATTTTCGGGATCGCTATAATCAATACCGGCAAAATCAAAGGAAAGCGTATTGTCACCATAAGCCAATGACAATTTCTCCGTCATCGTAATATTAATAGAATCGGGCGCAGGTTCATCATTGATTTGCAAGCGCGTAAATTGCACTTTTGCCAGCGGAATGTTGCTCTTAATTTTTTCAGGATAAAACCGATTCAAACCATTAGTGCCGCCCATCCAAATTTCTCCATCTTGTGTTTTTAGAAAAGCATTGGTGTTGTATTCATTGCCTTGCAAGCCATCGGCTAAGGCGTAGCGATGATAGGTTTGTTCCGTTCGATTATACTTTACAATTCCTTTATTGCTACTTAGCCAAAAGTTGTTTTGATTGTCGGGAATGATGCAGTAGTACGCTTCATTGGGGAGTCCTCCATTTTGTTCGTTGAGCGTCTCAACCGTATAATCATCAATGTTGACTTTCAAGATGCTTTTAGTAGTTACGATCCAAAGAAAATCTTCTTCTTCATAAAAGCTATTGACCTCACCGATCTCTTCGATTTGATGAACTTTTTTACCCGTATCATCCAAAATTACTATTCTAGATAAGTCCAAAGCAAGATATTTCTGTTTTCTTTTGTCCTCATATATAGCCGTAGCCAATTCATTTTGATAAGTTCCTATTTGTTTCATTGGACTGAAACTGCTTGTTCCTTCTTGCTCTTTCAATTCAAATATACCATCAAAAGTACTCAGTAATAGCTTTCGATCAGACGTGGAACAGGCATATAGGACATCACTTGGCAATGCTTCATGATACTCAAAAAAATGCTGTTGCCTGTTCCATTTTAATAGGTAGTTGCTTGTAATTCCCCAAACTGTATCTCTTTGATCTTCAAAGAAAAATAGAATAGATTGAATTTCTTCACCATCAGGTGCGTGATGCGCTCCATCTAAAAACCGTTCTATTCCTCCAGAAAAATAAGCCACTTTATTGTTACCGTAACTACAAAAAACTTCTCTCTGGCTGCTCTCAAATATTGCCGTTACTCGCTCTCCTACAAATGCTTTTGGCAGATCAAATTTTGCTTTATTAAGGTTAGTGAAATTAATGCCATTTGCTTTACTGGAGAACCAAATATTTCCCAGCGAATCACTATGTATCGTATTAACAGTAGCGAGACTAAGGCTTAATTTATTAGTAGGCTGAACAGGAATTTGACCAGCAAATGATTGATGTTTTTTATCAAATAATAAGACACTTTGCTCCTTGGTCGCTACGAGTAAAATGGAATCATTGATGCTATTGGTATGATAAACTTCGCCAATTGGTTCATTTTGATATGTATCGAATACCCTTGAATTATTGGAAGGATAGTCCAACCAAACTATTCCTTTACTTGTGCTCAAATACCAACTATTTTTTGCTTCGAAGGTGGCATGATTTACAAAAACTTTTTGTTCTTCATTAAAAAAACGCTCCTTTTGTTCTCCTCCAATAGTTTGCACTTCAATGCCATTTCCCAACATGGCAGATACGACTTGGGCTACTTTTCCCTCCTTATCTTTAAGCACGTAATTCCTTTGCCCATCAATGTCACTGATGAAATCGCTGGTGAAAGTTGAGGTGTTGAATTCGTAGAGCTTTCCATCTCCTCCTAAATCAACTCTTACCCAAAGTGTATCTTGTTCTAAATGAAAGGCATGATAACTCCCTTCCAATGGAATTCCTTTTTTGTTTGCTATCTGAAAACGTTGGAAATGATCTTGTTTCCTAATGTAACAGTGAATCCCTTCATTGGTAGTGAACCAAAGATTGCTGTGCTGATCTTCGTAAAAGTTGCTGCTAATATTGTTGCCAAGTAAGCTATTGGCGTTTCCATATATGAACTTGTAAACCTTTACTGATTGCCCATCAAAACGATTTAGACCATCAGTAGAACTCAACCATACGAAACCTTTTGAGTCTTTGTAAATGAAATTATTTGAATTTTGTGAAAGTCCACTGTCTGTGTCAAGTCGGTAAAAAGAATAGGGTTGTACTTGCGCGCGAAAAGGCAAAGGGCTGACCATAGAATAAATGATCAGCCAGATCAATATAGTGTATTTTCTCGCAAACTTATTCAGCATACAACAGATCGATTTGATTGTAGGCCATTTGAAGGTAAATACACTGTAAATTAAATTTTATATAATTTTTCAAGGGGAGTTTGAGGGCGAAAGACGATTTTTGTAAAATCGTCTTTCGCCCTCATCCCCCTTTCCGCGCCGCCGAAGGCGGGGCGGGGGATTTTTTTTTGAAGCTCCAAACTCTTCGAGTTTCTCGCTTCTCAGAATCTACTGAAACTTAATTTACAGTGTAGTAAATATCAATTGACCAAAGTTAATCAATATATCCATCTCGGCAATAGCGTGGACAAGGCAATAAGCTAAGCTTCGTATTCGTCCCAATAATTGCTCCATCATCATCCACAGGAGATACTGCAAATGTTCTCAATATTTCTTCACTATCTGACT
>JBCCRX010000391.1:0-6091 GCA_039201015.1 Bacteroidota bacterium
AGAGATTTTTGATGCTTTTCACCCTTAAAATCCCTTAAGCAGAAAGTTTTTCTCATCAGAAAAGAAACTTTCTGCGAATTTTGGAAACGGAATCCATACTTAAATGTCGATCTAATTTTTTGAACGTTACTTACAGTGTATTAATCTTTAATGATAAAAATGCAAGCCATAAAAATACCTTTACGCTTATCGCTTTGCGTGCTAAGTATGCTTGTCCTGCTCCACAATCTGACAGTTGCACAGATATCATCTGACATTATTTTTTATGGAGCCGGTAGCTGTTTGGAATATGTGAGCGATGAAAACGACAACCGCATCCCAGATTTCAGTTATGCGGGTTGTCAATTAAAGGTAGATGGGCTTTGGCAAAATAGCACTGCGAAAAGTATTGCTCCCATAGCAGGCGATAATACAGCACATATTCAAGCTGCTATTGATTCTATTGCTAAGATGCCTTTAGACTCCAATAGATTTCGGGCTCATCTGCGTTTGGAAGCTGGCATCTACGAAGTATCAGGAACCATCAGAATTCCTAAAACTGGCATCGTGCTGGTTGGTGTGGGCAATCAAGCAGATAGCTCAAGTACCGTCATTCGTGCGGTTGGTAATACGCCCAATCAGCGCAATGTAATCATCATGGGACATCAAAATAGTAAGAGTTGGAGCAGCGTACTGCCACAGTTTCAAATTACAATCACTAACGAATGGCTATCGGTGAACAGTAGAAGCATTCAAGTTGCAAATTTGGAGTTGTTTGAAATAGGTCAAACAGTGATCGTCAGAATGTTCAGCAATCAGCAATGGCTAGACAGTGTGAATGGCGGCAATACCGATAGTGATGCTCCTTGGAATGTTGGCGAAATTGATTTGTATTACAAGCGTAAGATCGCTGCTATTGATAGCGTAGATCGGAAATTGGTCTTAGATGCTCCCATTTACGACCACTTCGATAATGACCTAACAAACGCGGTTGTCTATCCTTGGTCGGACGAAAATCTGGTACAACGATCAGGTATTGAAAACTTGCACATTGAAATAGAAACGAGGGGCGAGGAAAGTGAAGACCACGCTTGGAATGGTATTCGCTTAGAAGGCGTAGAAAATTGTTGGGTGAAAGATGTCGTGGCGAAGCATTTTGGATATGCAGCTATTTACACGACCAAAGCCAACTACATTACTGTCGAAAACTGTCAGGGGCTAGTCCCCCACTCGCTTATCACAGGTGGAAGGCGTTACAATTTTGCTGCCAATGCTTTTTCCAACAACATACTGTTTACCCGCTGCCGAGCAAGCGAAGGACGACATAGTTTTGTTTCCAATGGCACGAGTAGCGTATCGGGCATCGTGTGGCATCGCTGCACTTCTACGGAAGACTATAGCACCACTGAAGGACACCGAAGATGGAGTCAAGCTTTACTTTTTGATCAACTTGATTTCAAGAACTTCACGGCAAGTACGATCTTGGGCTTACACAATCGCGGCAGGTTCGGCACTGGACACGGCTGGGCAGCAGTGCACAGTGTCGCATGGAATATAACACATGATAACGTTGGAAGTCGTATTGTCATTCAGCAACCGCCTGGACGACAAAACTACGGCATTGCCTGCACGGGAAGGGTCACGAATCAATTCACCTTTACGCATCCACTGGGCTATGTAGAGGCTAGTAATTCTAGTGAGGATTGGGCGTCGCTTTACGAGACACAGCTTCGGACTAGATTGGAAAATGGCATCGCGCCCGACGCACCCGCTCGCCTAAAAATCGTAGCGGAAGGGGATCGGATAGTACTTCAATGGCTGGATATTGCTGCTACTGAAGATCAATATGTTGTGGAATACGCTTTGAGCGAAGATGACGATTATTTGTTGCTCACTGAATTGCCTGCCAACAGCACTGAATTTGAGCTTCCAATGGTGTCAGTAAATAGAAAATATAGGGTGTATGCGGTGAATGAACATTGTAAATCTGCTTACTCTAGGGTGGTCTCTGATAAAGATTTAGCAAGCTCAACGATAGAAGTGATAGACGAAGAATACTTAGCCCTGCCCAATCCTTTTTCGAGCCAAGTGTACTTCAAAGATCGTACGAAAATCAAGCAACTTATTGTGATGGACAGCTTGGGAAAAGTATTGCATCACTTCCATAGTATTCCAAGCAGAATTTCTACTGAAAATTGGATGAATGGTATGTATTTATTTAGAATAGAATTAGAAAATGGTCGAGTTTTATTACAGAAAATGATAAAAAAATAGAAAAGTGAAATACCGTTTATTCATCATTGGCTTTCTATTGCCCTCACTCCTAAACTCACAAGAGCTTTGCAACAATGGACTGCTTTTCGAGGAGCAAGACGGACTTTTAATCATCGAAGCCGAGAGTGTTGAGCCGCACAGTGCGTGGGTAATAGATACTGTGGAATCGGGCTTCACAGGGGAAGGCTATATTTTTTGGACAGGCGCACAATATTTCAACAGTATTCCCAACAGAAGGCTGAATTACAATATCAAAATCAATACTCCTGGGACTTACCAATTCTCTTGGCGCGTGAAAGTTGGAAAAGGAGCAGATTTAAGCGAGCATAATGATAGCTGGCTAAAAATTGAAGCTGATGATTTCTTTGGCAAAAATGGGAATCACATCGTGAGACCCAAGCCTCAATGCCAAAACGATCCAAATGCTGACTGCCCAAATGGTTCTTCTACTGGTGGCTTTTTCAAAATCTACGGAAGAACGCTCAGCTTTAGATTTGCAGCAGCAACCAGCGATCACGATCCACATGCCGTGTTTGCTAGATTCGATCGTCCTGGGCAATATAAAATTACAATTGATGCGCGCTCTTCCTTCTTTCTGATGGATAGACTCTTTTTGAAATTGACTAGCATACCCGATCAAGTAGCAATGGATACGCGTCTTTCCCAATCACCTTGTGCTGTGGCTACCAATACCCAAAAATGGAAAGAAGAAAGTTCCATTTCGATTTATCCAAATCCCGTATCAGACTTCCTAACGATCAGAAACATGCCTAGACAAGAAGGAATATTACAAATCAAAAATAGTCAAGGCGTCACTTTGAGCGAAATTAAAATAAGCCATACAGAACAAGTCATTGATATTCAAAATTTAAGTAGAGGAATTTATTTTTTGATGTATCAAAATGAGCAGTTTCGAGTAAGTTTGAAGTTTTCAAAGATATAGGGCTTTCTTATAAAATTCAATGCTATTTTATAACGGCTAAACTGCAAAGTAGGATGTTCTGTTAAATACTTGAGGACATTTAAGAACATCTAGGACTTAGTTTTTTTGCAAAAAACGCTAGCTATTTAGTTCTTTTTGAGTTTTACTTGCTTTCATAAGAAAACCCTTATTACTAGACTTTGGACATTTGAAAAACGGATCCTAAAATCGTGAAACAATTTTCAGCCTGAGGCAGATTAAAATTTTATAAGGTGAAAAATTGTTTCACTCAGGGGATTTAAAGGGAAAAACATCCAAAATTTGAGGAATTTTGGATGTTTTTCCCTTTAGAACCCCTCTGAGCATCAAAAAAATCCTCCTTTAAAGATTTTTTTGATGCGAATAATGAAATCTTTCAATTGTATCCAAAGTCCAGCCTTATTAAAGATATAAAATAAATTATAGAAGTACATGGTCACACCAAAATTGATAGGAGCAAGCCTTGCAATAGATTCCAAATCACCTGCTGAGCGTCGGCATGATCTATCCGTCGTCGTACCCGTAAAAAATGAAATTAGAAAGGTAGAAGCCTTCGATGCCAGTCCTACGATCAACGAAGTGCAGGAAGTCATCACAGGAGACAATTCAACCTTCAAATTTCTGCGGATGGCACGCATTTTATTGAACAAAAATGCAGATAACTATCAAGCCGTCAGCAGAAATTTGGCGAAAGAAGAAGCACTGTATTACGTCAATCGAGGAAGCGCGACCGTCGAAGTGGCAGGAGAAAGCCATCACTTGGGCAAAGGCGATGTAGTCTATGTCGGTATTCAAAATGAAGTCCACTTAGCTACTAGCGAACTGGCGGATATCAGTGAGTTTAGAGCCGTGGATTGCAACACCAAATATCCTGTACAATTGGTACGCCACAGCGATATCGAAGGGACACCACTAGCGGCGGATTTGGGCAATAAACGCCAGATGAGTAAACGCACTGTTTTCAAGTTAGTCGATCAAAATGTGCAAGCTTGTCGCCTATTGTTTGGAGATACTTATATGGCGTATAGAGGAGGCGTTGGAAGTTATCCGCCACATTTTCATGGGCCAGACGGGCCACTAGGTTTGGGAGAAAACGCAAAAGAAGAAATCTATCATTTCCGCTGCGAATCGGATGTAGCAGAAGATGTGCCTTACGTCTTACAAAACTGCGCACTACCAGAAGAAAAAGTCAATACCTACGTCCATGTTTTTGATGAAGTAGCCATCAACGTGACGCCTACGTATCACGATACGATTGCACCACCGAGTGTTGATTTTACCTTCACTTGGTGCTTGGGTTCTTTCAAAGAAGGTCATCGCGATTGGGCAGAGATTTATAACAAACCAGGCTTTGAGGAGGAATGGTAAATGGGAATGATGAATACGGAATGCCGAAGTTTGCTAAGTAGGACACGTGTTTCACTTCGACAACTTGTCCGACTCAGGTGTGATTCGACATTCAAAACACAATGACTGTGCACTACAAGTTCATACTAGTCAGCTTTCTATTATTGATTTCTAGCTGCAATTCAATTGAGAACAGCACTACTGATGAAAAACAGCAAGAATACACTGCCTTGGAGGATCAAGAGCAAGCATCCTTAATTGCGCTAGCCAACCAATACCTGAAACAAGCAGCTGTACCGATCACTAAATTCAAGAGTGAGCGCAGTGCAGGTGGCCTCCATGATTTTTATTCAGAAGGGGATTATTGGTGGCCCAATCCCGATGATTCTGACGGTCCGTACATCCGAAAAGATGGACAAAGCAATCCAGATAATTTCACTGCACATCGCAAAGCCATGCGCGAATTGAACATTTGGGTAGGGACGCTAGTAGCCGCCTATAAAGTGACGGGTAATCCAAAGTATGCGACACATGCGCTCCAACACTTGCGTGCTTTCTTTCTTGATCCTGAGACTTTGATGAATCCAAATCTGCTTTATGCGCAAGCGATTAAAGGTAGGGTAACGGGCAGAGGCATTGGTATCATTGATACGATTCATTTGATAGAGATTGCGAGAGCGATCAAATATCTGTCAGCAGGCTTTCTCTCAGAAGAGGATGAAGCAGGCTTGAAAAAATGGTTTGAAGATTATGCGACTTGGATGAACACGCACGAATATGGGCTGGATGAAAAAGATCATGGCAACAATCACAGTACTTGGTGGGCAGCACAAATGGCCGCTTTTGCCGACTTGACGGGAAGAGATGATTTGATGGAAGTCGCCCGTCAGCAATTCAAAAAACTATTGCCCGAGCAGATGGCGGCGGATGGTAGTTTTCCTGATGAATTAAGTCGCACCAAACCTTACAACTACTCCCTTTTCAATTTGGAAGCTTATGCCGTATTGTGCCAATTAGCCGCCACACCAACAGATAATCTCTGGGAATATGAAAGTGAAAAAGGTAGTTTCCAAAAGGCATGGACATTCATGGTTCCTTACATGCAGGACAAATCAACTTGGATCAAAGCACCTGATGTACAGCATTTTGAAGAGTTACCCATTCAAAGTCCAGGGCTTTTATTTGCTGCTTTGGCTTACCAAAACGAAGACTTTCTACAGACTTGGAAAGCGCTCAGTCCTGAACGTCAATCAGAAGAAATTAAGCGGACTTTTCCGATTTATCAACCTATACTTTGGGTAGATCGACTTGATTTTTTGAGATAAAAAAACCTCAAAAAACCGGTTCTTTGAAAATTTTTGTGATCTAGCTGTACGATTTCAGGCAATAACATGTTCTTTTTGTCTTAGCACAAAGAGAACCAAAAAAGCCAAGACTGAATTTCTTTCTTAACGTTACAAAAGCACCAAAAAGACTAAACAAAATAAACTCGCCCTAAGTATTGTTTTTCAAGCTTTTATTCACGGGCTG
>JBCCRX010000392.1:0-6086 GCA_039201015.1 Bacteroidota bacterium
CATAATAACCTGATAGTGTCCTAATAAAAATCAAATGCTCTCAACAAATTTGATGATTACTAGATTTTTACAAAATTTAATTTCAAATTTTTGCTAAATTTTCAATATATCAGAATTTAATTTTAAAACATACTCTTAGGCTCACAAGTAGAAAACGAATAATTTAGAACCACAGACTTTCGAGCTTTGTCAAAGCCCGAAAATCTTGGATATTATTTACGTTTCGCTAAAACTGATATTGAAAATATAGATTCAAAGTAGAAACCTCTCGCGTAATTGAAATTTTTCTGCGAAAAATTTCAATTATGTCTTCGGACAGAGAGAAAAAATCAAAATTGAAAATTTTGATTTTTTCTCTCTGTCCAAGAAGACTCTCTTTGAAAAATTTCATGAAATAAAATTTTTCAAAGAGGTGTTTTTTACTGTGCAATCAGAATTAAATTTCGTTTTTCCAACTTTTAAATTAGCGAAACCTAAGTATCAGAGATCAATTTGCAAGTTTATGAAGTCAGTTCAACAATTAAACCATTTAACAGTTCAAGCAAGTAAAGTTACTCTACTTTCAAGATAAAACCGACTTTGAATACATTTTCTATTTTGATGCGCTTGTCTTTGCTCAAAAGTTTACGCAAGCGAGAAATAAAAACATCAAAACTACGCCCTAGGAAGTAATCCCATTTCCCATAGATTTGCTCCACAGCATCTTCCCGACGAAGAATTTGATCTTTGTGCATACAAAGCAATCGCAGCACCTCATTTTCTTTTTCCGTCAGGCGTTTGGCTTCCCCTTCGTATATCAGTTCTTGCAAACTATAATTAAAAAAATAATCTCCCAATTGAAATTGAAAATCTTGGTCGTGTTCTGGTTGTTTTCTGCGAAGAATTACCTTAATTTTCCAAAGTAATTCATCCTCATCAAAAGGTTTTGTGATGTAATCTTCCGCACCTAGTTCATAGCCTTTCAGCTTATCGGCTTTCATGGATTTGGCGGTTAAGAAAATAAAAGGCAAATCAGCCGAATGCTGCCGAATCCGTTCGGCGAGTTGCAGACCATCCATTTTGGGCATCATGATATCCAATAAACAAAGATCGAAACGACTGTCGATGATAGCTTGCCAAGCGACGGTACCATCACTTGCAAGTTGCACTCTATAACCTTCTTCTTTAAGCAGTTGTGTAAGTAAGAAACCTAAGTTCTGGTCATCTTCTACGACCAATACCGAATTGTTCATGTGCGTAAGATTTTTTAATTCTAGTTTTTTTGTATTGTATTCTTCAAAAGTAAAGTGGACACAAATAGAAAATGGAGGATTTCGTTTCCAAGATTCGCAGAAAGTCTTCAGCCTGAGGCAGATCAAAATTTTTCAAAGGTGAAACCTGTGCGCCTCAGGCGTAAGACTTTCTGCTTAGGGGAATTTTAAAAACGTGTCCACTTTTGAGTTGTATTCGACACCTACAAAGATACATTTCTTTGAAGTAAAAAGAATGCTTCTGTTTTGGGAGAGGTATCAGTTCCTAAATTCTGTCGTTTCAGCATATTTATCTATTAGATTAAACCTAGCTCCGTTAAAATCTCGTTAAAAAGGCACTGACGATATGCGTTTTAGCTCTAAATTGCAATCAATAGAATTAAGAACTTCAACAATAGGACGTATTCAATTCAACAAATCAACAGTTCAACAAATCAACAATAGATGAAAAACCTAATCTTCATTTTATCTGCCGCACTAATCGCCTCCTGCCTTTTTGCTTTTCAATCCAAAGACAACAGCATGCTTGAGTTCAACTTTCAAGAGTACGAAGCCGAGTGGAAAATGGTGGATTCTTTAGAGCGACAAGGTTTGCCTGAATCCGCTTTGAAACAAGTGGAAAAAATATACGAGCAAGCGAAAGCAGACAATAATGCGCCACAATGGGTAAAATCCGTCATTTATAAAGCAAAATATACCAAAACGCTAGAGGAAAAAGGACAAGTCGCAGCAATTGCTTTGGTGGAAAAAGAAGCGGAAGCCGCGAAATTTCCTGTGCAGCCCATTTTGCAGTCGATGGCAGCGCAATTGTACGATCAATATTTGAGCAACAACTATTGGCGTATCCAAAATCGGACGGAAGTAGTGGATAATGATAGTGAGGATATGGAGACTTGGACGATGGCGCGATTGTTGGAAAAAAGCAGTGAATTATACAAAAAATCCATTGAACGAGAGGAATTAAAACGCCTCAAAGCGGATGACTTTAAAGCCATTTTGACAGAAGGCAAAGAAAGTGAAGGTTTGCGTCCAACGATTTATGATGTTTTGGCTTTTCGTGCAATAGATCATTTCACGAATGAACGCAGCTATTTGACACAACCTGCCAATAAATTCTATATTGATAATGAAGAGGCTTTCGCGTTATCAAAAGGCTTTGTGAAAACGCAATTTCAGACAGAAGACCAAACTTCTTTCAAATACCAAACGCTGCTCTTATTTCAAGATATTATTGCTTTTCATTTAAAAGATAGCGATCCTTCCGCTTTGATAGATGCTAATTTAAAACGTTTGAAGTTTGTGCATCAAAATGCGGTTTTGGGTGATAAAGATAAATTGTATTTGGCAGCTTTGGATGAAGTGATAGAAGAACATGAGCAAAACGCCATGATTGCCGAAGCTTACTACCAAAAAGCACAATTTTACTACCAACAAGAAGATGAAATTGATCCTACAACAGGCGAAGCAAAAGTAGCAAACTGGAAAATGGCGCACGAAATTTGCGAGGCTGCGATTGAAAAATATCCAGACAGTTTTGGGGCAAAAGAATGCAAACGCTTGATCGTGAGTATCGAATCTAAATCTTTGAGCTTCAAAGCGGAACAAGTGAATCTGCCCGACGAGCCTTTCTTGATCAAAATTCAACACGCCAATGTAGCGAAAGCCCACTTTAAGCTGATCGAAGTGGACACAGACGATTTTGTGAAGTATAGTCGCATGAATTATGACGATCAGTTGAAAAAATTGAATAAGCAAAAAGCGGTTCGTAAATGGAATATTCAATTGCCACAAGCGGGCGATTTTAGACAACACACGGTAGAGGCAAAAGTAGAGGCACTGCCACTCGGAACTTATGTCTTGATGATGGCGAACGACAGTGATTTTGGTAAAGAAACTTTGACCAGTTATGTCTTTTTTGGTGTGTCCAATATTGCTTATTGGACGAGAGAAAAACGGGGCGAAGGCAATGATTTCGTGCTTTTTAATCGTAAAACGGGCGAACCGATGCAAGGCGTGACGGCTACTTTTTACGCACAAAACTACGACCGCATTCTCCGACAAAATAAGCTGCGAAGATTTGATACCAAAGTTAGTGATCGCAATGGTTTCATCGCTTCCCAAACGGGCGAACGCTACTTCCAAGTCAAATTTACGAAAGGCGAAGACGAACTCTTTTTCGGTGATGGTTTCTCCAATTATCGTTCGAGCAATCAGCGCAAAGCCTATCAACAAACGCACTTTTTCTTAGATCGCGCCATTTATCGTCCTGGGCAAACCGTCTATTTCAAAGCCATAGTTTTGGAGAAATACAACGAAAATATGCCCCGCATCCTTACCAACGAAGTCGTCACAATCACGCTACACGATGCCAATTATCAAGAAGTGGAACAACTACAACTGACCACCAACGAATACGGTACGGTCAATGCTTCTTTCACTGCGCCTTCGGGTGGATTATTGGGCAATATGAGCTTACAATCAAGTGCAGGCAAAAGTCAGCAGAATTTTAGGGTGGAAGAATACAAACGACCAAAATTTGCGGTGCAATTTGAGCCGATCCAAGAGAGCTTTAAGTTAGATGAGCAAGTGACAGTCAAGGGAAATGCCCAAGCCTTTGCAGGCAATAATATTGACGGCGCAAAAGTACAATATCGCGTCGTGCGAGATGTGCGCTATCCTTGGATTCCGTGGTGGTATCGTCGCTATTATCCGAGAAGCGAAAGCATGGAAATCAAAAATGGCGAAACCAAAACCGATGCCAATGGACAGTTTGAAGTCGAATTTCCTGCTCTGCCAGATCGCTCCACGGATGCTGCTCAAAAACCTGAATTTATCTTTACGATCTATGCGGATGTGATAGACATCACGGGTGAAACGCATTCTGCACAAACCGAAGTGAAGGTGGGAACGATTGCGTTGCAAGCCGATATTTCGCTAGAAAATAGAATAGAAATCAGCGATTTTGATAGCTTAGCCATTATGACCAAAAATCTGAATGGACAATTTGAAGCCGCCAAAGGAACAATCACGATTCAGTCCTTAGCAATGCCCGATCAAATCTATATTGGTCGCTACTGGCAGCAGCCCGATCAGTATTTGATGAGTGAAAAAGAATTCAAAAAAGCCTTTCCAAATTATGCCTACAAAACAGAAAATGAAATTCAGAATTGGGCAGTCCAAAAAACGATTTTAGAAAGCGATTTTGATACCGAGCAAAGTAAGCAATTGGCTTTAGGTAGCAAAAAATGGAAAGCTGGTGCTTATGTTTTAACGATGAAAACCCAGGATCGCTACGGGCAAGCTGTGGAGTTGAAAAAGCATTTTGTACTCTACGATTGGGCGAAAAAGGATTTGGCATTGACGGAAATTGGTTGGAGTGAATTGGATAAAAATCGCTACGAACCAGAAGAAACGGCAGAACTACAAATCGCGACCGCTACCGATGAATTGATGGTATTATTTGAGCTAGAAAAAGACCAAAAAATTGTTGAGCGCGAATGGATAAAAGTGACCGACTTTGCGACGAAAAAAATGCAAATCGAAGAAAGTGATCGCGGCAATTTCCATTATCACCTTAGCTATGGCAAATATAATCGAACGACCAACACCACACAGACGGTCGTTGTACCGTGGAGCAATAAAGAACTAAAAATCGAGTACGCGACTTTCCGCGACAAACTGAAACCTGGACAGGAAGAAGAATGGCAAATCAAAATCAGCGGGCCAAAGGGCGAAAAAGTGGCTGCGGAAATGGTGGCAACTATGTATGATGCTTCCCTAGATCAATTTGTTGGACACAATTGGGCCTTGAATCCTTTTCCAACGGCTGGCTATTCTTATTTAGGGATGAACGCCAGACACTTTAATCAAGTAGGTAGCAAGAATGTGGGGCGCTACTATCGTCCTGATGTGGAAGCCCCGTATCGGCAATATCCAGCATTGAATTTATTTGGATATGGAAATTATTATGGGGAAGAGGTCATTGCTTTTTCAGCTGAACCGCGAGGTGGTGTATTGAATAGGTTTCGGTCTATGGCGAAATCGGAAAGCATGAGTGCAGAATCAGCACCACCACCGCCGCCGCCACCACCTGCCAAGGAAATGGAAGTACAAGAAGAAACACTCGCTATGGATGCAGGTGACGTAGCTTATGGGGAGGAATCAGATAATCGTAGAGAAGAGATGCCAACAACAGACTTCTCCAACATCCAAGTCCGCACCAACCTCAACGAAACTGTCTTTTTTATGCCGGAACTCAAAACCGACAAAGACGGCAACATCATCCTAAAATTCACGATGAATGAAGCTTTGACGAAGTGGAAGTTTTTGGGTTTGGCGCATACACAAGACTTGGAGATAGCGACGACACAGCAGGAAGTGAGAACGCAAAAAGAGCTGATGGTACAGCCGAATGCGCCACGCTTCATGCGGGAAGGTGATCGCATTACTTTCACCGCTAAAGTGAGCAATTTAACCGAGCAAGCAATGGCAGGTTCAGCGATGATTGAATTATTGGATGCGACGACGATGCAGCCTGTAGAAAGTTTATTCGCGCTCAAAAATGCAGAACAAAATTTCACCGCCGAAGCTGGACAATCGGCTCGTTTGGCTTGGACATTGGAAGTGCCTTCCGTAGCAAAAGTTCCTGCTTTGACACATCGCATTATCGCTAAGTCAGGCAACTTTTCCGATGCTGAAGAAAGCACTTTACCCATTTTGACCAACCGAATGCTAGTGACCGAAACCATGCCATTACCGATTCGCGGCAAAAAGCAAAAAGACTTCACTTTTGCTAGTCTCGCTAATTCCAATGAAAGCAATACACTAGAACATCAA
>JBCCRX010000393.1:0-6070 GCA_039201015.1 Bacteroidota bacterium
CATAATTGTTTAATAACCAGCTTCTTATCAAAGTCAAATATGACATATCTAGCATTCGATTAATTATGTCCAGGTACTTAAGTACTTCTACCTAATTATTTGGGCAATAAACCTGTGCAAAGTGTTCATTATAAACAATTTAAACAAATAAACAGCTTAAAACAAATAGGTAGAAGTACTTAATCTTGAGAAGCTAGAAATTTCTTAGAATTTCGAGCTTCACAAAGCCTATCTGCCGCCGTCGAACAAGGGGTGAGGGAGAAAAAAGGGTTTTTCTAAAACTCTTTTTTCTCCCTCAAACTCCCCTATCTAAAATACAAAGAAACTTATTTTACACTGTATTTACGTTCTCTTATTTTCAATATTTCTCAAGTATTTTGATAGATTGTTGTTAGGAATTGGTTCAGATAGATCAATAAAAATAGCTCATAGGTAAGTCCCGATTACTGCTGCTGCTTCCTCCAAGTCTGCTCCAAAAACAAATATACCTTCCTCATGCCCTTCCATAACAAAGATTTTTTGCTCTTGAGCATCCGTATTTTTCAATAAATCAATAATAGAGTGAGCCATTTCTGGACTGCCATAAGGCACGCCTTTCTCGGTAGTTGGTATTTGGTATAAAAGTTTTTTCCACAGTTCCAGATGATGCACGTGGATGACGGCATTCACCCAAGCGCAGTGTTCATAGATTACCGCATGACTCATAGATTCGGAAGAGGCAATGCTCGCTCCTGTACAATCCAATGTATTTTCATCAATTACGACTTGGGTGACTTTGCTGTAATGATTAGCATTTAGCGTTCTGAAGTTACCCGTTTTCGAACCACTGATGTAAAATTGGTTGCTCTGCCCAATTCGCTGACTGATATTTCCGAAACCAATACCATTTTCGTAAGCACCCATCAAATTTAAGTCGTACATTTTTTGTCGCCAATGATTGAGTTCAGCAATCTCTGCTGCTGAAAGAGAGACCGTTTTTGTCCAATTGACTTTAAACTTGATATAACCTTCATCTATCATTTTTGCGCTGGATAAAGTGCTAAAATATCAGATTCATTGGCTTTGCAAATACCTCGTTCTGTAATTAAGCCCGTCACGTATTTGGCAGGTGTCACATCAAATCCATAATTGATTGCAGGACTTTCGGCAGGCATCAAAAGTACCGATTCCATTTCGCCATTGGCCCAGCCAGACATATATTTGACTTCTTCAGAAGAACGGCTTTCAATCGGAATTTCTTTCAAACCATCTCGAATCGTCCAATCAAAAGTCGTAGCGGGTAAAGCAACGTAGAAAGGCACATTATTATCGTGGGCTGCTAAGGCTTTAAGGTAAGTTCCAATTTTATTCGCGACATCGCCCGTGCGCGTCGTTCTATCGCTCCCAACGATAACTAAATCCACCATATCGTGCTGCATCAAGTGCCCGCCTAAATTATCTACAATGACGGTATGCGGTACGCCGTGTTCTTTCAATTCGTAAGCTGTAATTCTCGCGCCTTGATTTCTAGGACGTGTCTCATCCACCCAAACATGCACTTTGATGCCCTTGTCAAAAGCTGCATAAATAGGTGCAGTAGCCGTGCCATAGTCAATACAAGCAATCCAACCCGCATTACAGTGCGTGAGTATATTTACGGTCTCCCCTTTCTTTTTCTGGCTAATCGCTTCAATCAATTGTACGCCATGTTCGCCAATCTTTCGGCATTGCTCCACACTTTCTTCCACTACTTCACGAGCTGTTTCCAGTGCTGCTTCTATTTGATTTTCCAAATTGTCAATTGCCGCCAAAACCTTATCAATCGCATAGGTAAGATTGACGGCTGTGGGACGGGTAGCTTTCAATAGATTGGCCGCTTTTAAAGCGTTCTCTCCATTTTTTATTGCAATATACATGCCATAAGCTGCCGTTGCTCCTATCAAAGGTGCACCTCTAACGTGCATTGCTCGAATAGCCGTCGCAAAATCAGCGGTATTGCACAAATCTTCGATGACCAATTGATGTGGCAGATGCCTTTGGTCTATAATTTGAATGCAATCAGCATCTTTTTCCCAGATGGTGCGGTAAGGGATATTATTGATTTTCAAAATGAACTGTATTAAAAAAGCCAAGCACACTAGTCAGTCTCTTTGAAGTAGCCTCTAAGAGAAAACCCTCAAAAGCCTTTCTTTCAAGCATGCTTTGCGGTGAACGTTTTCATCACTTCCACTAATACTTCTACACTTTCTATGCCCATTGCGTTGTACATAGAAGCCCTGAAACCACCGACGGAACGATGCCCTTTGACGCCATTGCAGTGAGCGGCTTGGCAAGCTGCCAAGAAATCTGCTTCCAGTTCTTTGTTTTTGATGACGAAAACGGCATTCATCACCGAACGATCTTCTTCTGCATTTGGGCACTCAAATAATGGACTCGCATCTATCGCTTCGTACATCAACTTCGCTTTGGCAGCATTGCGTTCTGCCATCGCCGTCACGCCACCTTGTGCTTTCACCCAGCGCATGTTCAGCATAGATACGTAGAGCGGAAAAACAGGCGGTGTATTGAAAGCCGAATCCTTTTCGATATGTGTTCTGTAATCCAACATCGTTGGAATGTCACGATTAATTCTACCTAACAAATCTTTCTTTACGATTACTAAGGTCACGCCAGCAGGTCCCATGTTCTTTTGCGCGCCTGCATAAATCAACCCAAATTTAGATATATCTATCGGACGGCTGAAAATATCAGAAGAAGCATCAGAAACGATCGGAATGTTTACATCAGGAAAACTGGCATACTGTGTACCGCGAACAGTATTATTGCTAGTGATGTGCAAATACTTTGTGCCCTCTGCTATGCTGTAATCTTTTGGAATGTAGGTGTAGGATTTTTCCTTTGAACTCGCTACCATATCTACGCCACCAAATTTTTTCGCTTCTTTGATCGCTTTGGTGGACCAAGTACCCGTATCTACGTAGGCAGCCGTTTCATCCGTACCTAATAGATTCATCGCCGCCATGAAAAATTGGGAACTGGCACCCCCTTGCAAGAAAAGCACACCGTAGTCTTCTTTTACATCCAATAATGCCCTAACTAATGCTTCTGCCTCTTCTAGGACGGCTTTGAAAGCAGCACTTCGGTGTGAAATTTCCAGTAAAGATAGTCCCATTTCTTGGAAGTTGACACAAGCCTGTGCCGCTGCTTCCATGACCGATTTTGGCAGTATTGCTGGTCCTGCACTAAAGTTATGTACTTGCATAATGCTTTGAACGATTTTTGTAAATTATTAACGTACTTCATTGGAATTGAGATTGCGGCGCAAAAATAAAAACTTCATACACGCTCAATAGGAAATGGTAAGCGTTTTTCAATTTGGAGCAGGATTTTCCTTCCAAAAAGGAATATTTACCCAATCTTCTATCACAAGGGTGTCGGCATATGCTTTCCAAAGCTTATACTTTACATCTATTGTATGCGGTCCTCTATCCAGTTGCTCAATATCTAAAACAGTGTAAATACCTAGTTCATTTCTATTCGGATGTGCGAGGTAGTAAAATGCTACATCTTGGAGTAGGCTATCATCCAGTCGTATTTCGTAAATAGATGTCAGGCAATCCAATAAACTATCGGGACTGCTCTCTTCAAAGTATGGATCCCCAATGAAAAAAGAAGTTCCACCTTCAAGTTTTATCCAAATATTAGAAATACACTCAAATTTCGAGCATAAAAATGATATTTCTGTGCTTTCAATTTGAAAATGTCCAATAGTGTAATAAATTGTATTATTCGTCTCAATACTGACAAGTACGTGGCTTTCCTCCTAATACTTTGTTGTATAATCGTGCATATTTACTGCCTCAAAGTAACTACAGTAGCCTACTGGACATTTTAGTATCTAAGGAATAATAAAACAATGCAGAAAAATTATACTATACATGGCATGACGTGCAACGGATGCGTCGCGCGTGTAAAGACTGCGCTAGAAGCATTACCAGAAATAGAAAATGCCAATATTGATCTAGCAAGCAAGCAAGCCGTACTAAGCCTAAATGCACCCATTTCGACTGAAAAAATGCAAGAGAACATCGGACACTATCAGATTCAAGCGCAAGTCCAAACCGTGCCCTCTCCGCCAGTAGCAGCAAGCGATTTGGATAGCAGTCTTTCTACCTACAAACCCCTTATTCTGATTGTTTTATTCACTGCAGGCACTACCCTATTGGCACAGTATCCCTTCCAAAATTTTTCGGGTATGCTGTGGATGCGTCACTTCATGGCAGGCTTCTTCATTGTCTTTTCTTTTTTTAAATTACTCAACTTAGAAGGCTTCGCCAATAGCTACCAAATGTACGATATTGTCGCAGCACGCTGGCGGACTTGGGGCTTCATTTATCCCTTTGTGGAGTTGGGATTAGGAATATTGTATCTCACCAATCTAGCACCTACTTTCACGAACTGGGCAACCATTATCGTCTTAGGAGTGAGCAGCATCGGTGTCATTCAGAGCAATTTGAACAAACGAAAAATAAAATGTGCTTGTTTAGGTGATGTATTCAATCTACCAATGTCCACAGTGACCGTTGTGGAGGATTTGACGATGGTGGGGATGGCGGTTGGGATGTTGGTTCTGTAAAAAAACCGAATTAGCGATCAATTCAACGATTCAACAAATCCTATCCTACTGCGCCACCACTTTCAGCCGCTTTTTTACTTCTCCTGCTATTTCGATTGCTTTTTCCATATCTTCATTCACAATCGTGACGTGTCCCATTTTTCGGAATGGTCGAGTGGTAGCTTTTCCGTACAGATGCACATATACCCCTTCCATACTTAGGCATTCTTTCAATCCCAAATAATCAGTTTTTCCAGTATGTGCTGCTTCTCCTAATAAGTTGAGCATCACTGCTGGGGAAGTCAACTTGGTGCTGCCCAAAGGTAAATTGGTGATGGCACGAATGTGTTGTTCAAACTGCGAAGTGTAGCAACTATCAATGGTGTGGTGCCCACTATTATGTGGTCTCGGTGCGACTTCATTAATTAACAACTCACCCGATTTTGTCAAAAACATTTCGACTGCTAGCAAACCACAAATGTCGTAGGTTTGTATCGTTTGCTTCGCCAATTGAATGGCTGCCATAACAACTGCTTCGGAAATACGCGCTGGACAAGCCAAAAATTCTACCAAATTAGCAGTAGGATGAAAAAGCATTTCTACGGGCGGAAAGGCTTCAATTTGTCCATTCGGATTCCTTGCCACGATGACTGCAATTTCTTTATCAATATCCACCAAAGGCTCCACCAATGAAGCGGTTTTCATCAATGGATCGTCCTTCGATCGAATGACTGCCACTCCTTTTCCATCGTAGCCTGCCGTTCTGCTTTTTTGCACAAAAGGATATCTAAGCTGCTGATTATCAATAGCATTTTGAATGGCTGCGGCATCCTCAAATAGTTGGAAACTTGAAGTGGGCAAGGCATGATGGGCGTAGAACTGCTTTTGTAAACCTTTGTCCTTTATAATGTCTAATTTATCGGGTGCAGGATGAACAATGACGCCTTCTTTCACCAATTGGTGCAGAGCTGCTGTATTGACGTGCTCAATTTCTATGGTCAGAATATCCGTATGCTTCCCAAAAAAATAGACATCTTCGTAGTCCTTAAAATCTCCTTGAACAAAGCGAGTTGCTAGACGTCCTGCGGAATAACGATTGGATTTTTCTAGGATGTAGATTGGTGCATGCCAATTGGCGGCTGCTAGCGTCAGCATCTTTCCGAGTTGACCGCCTCCCAAAATACCAATACGTTGATGAATGTCGAATATTTGCATGTCTATCAATGTAATTATTTCAAAACGAAGGTAGCATTTTTTGCGCCGCAATAAACAGTATTGATTGACAGTTCTTACTTTTGCCAAAAATTGAAAATTTTCTGATTCTAAAAGTTTAGGGGTTCTGAATGATTTCATTTGGTCAGCATTATTTATGGAAGCTCACGTTTATCTTCAAATCATATGGGCGTCGAGCCCATATGATTTGATCAAGGTTTTTTAAAGGTAGAAGCGGCGAAATTCGCCGCTTCTACCTTTAAA
>JBCCRX010000394.1:0-6060 GCA_039201015.1 Bacteroidota bacterium
GTCAAATTTTGAGTGAGTTATTTTTTCTTGTAAAAGTGCTTCAAAATCGTTGCATCCGCCTCAGGCGGACGGAACTATTTTTAAGTATTTTTAGAAGGAAAAAGAGCCGTTCAAAAATGTCGATTATTTAAGCACACCTACATATAGGCTTAGCCGATGATTTTTTTGCTAGAACAATTAAGTGTACTGCAAATGGGATTCTCTTGTGAAGAATCTGGTATTATTTATCACATCTTATAGCGGATAGGGTTGTTGAAATGGTTCATTTGTTTAGACCTATACACTTGATAATATACCGAATAAACGAATAAACGAATAAACACATAAACAGAAATCAAAATCGTTTTCTTATCCCATACAAAGTCTAGCACGAGACTAAAAATGATTCCATAATAAAGTACATCAATCGCCTCATGAATGTTCTGATTCAAAAATCCCAAAGATTAGGGATAGCCAAACTGCAGCTATAAATATATCTTTGTATTTGTAACTTCCTTATCCAAAAAACGTTGGATAGGGCAATGTCATTAGATTACAAATACACTTTAAGTTTTTTTATATGTGTTTGTGATCAAAAATGTGTATTATATGTCCAATTATTTGGAATTTTAAATAAAATACAAGATAATTGTATTGAGAAAACGGAGCAACTTGCAGAAAACACACACCTATAAGTCAAAATTCTTTGCCTTAGTCAGACATCACAATCACACACTAGTAATTTAAATAGTTTCCAAGAAAAGTAAAGCCTATCGCAGCAGTTGCTTCGTAGCGGCTTAGTTTAGTGTTATCGGAATATATGAAAGCGCTTTTAAGTAAGCTATGCCAATAACATTAACATAGATAGAAGGCTGATCTATTATTGAACTTAGATTACGGTATAAAGAATTATAATTTTTCACATTCAAACGCAATCGCTTTGAAAACAGCTAATTTACTTATTACTACCTTTCTATTATTGGCTTTCGTAGCGGGGAAAGCACAAGACATTCACTTCTCTCAGTTTGGAAATTCGCCCTTAAACTTGAATCCAGCCCTGACAGGTATATTCGAGGGTGATAGAAGGTTCGTCGCTAATCTTCGTGGACAATGGAACGACACACCAGATCCAAGTCCGCTGACTTACCGAACGCTTTCGCTGGCTTATGATATGAGCTTCCCAAATCAGAACTATCAAAAAAGATTCTTTTCTGCTGGTATTTTACTGAATTACGATATGGCAGGAGATTCTAAATTGACAACCTTCAACTTGGGCTTGACGGGTTCCTATACTGTCAGAGTAAGCAAGGAATTTTATCTATCAGCAGGAGGAATGCTGGCTTACAACAATCGTTCTTTCGACTTCAGCGATCTGCAATTCGATCAACAATATGATAAAGAGACCTCGCAATTCGATCCCAATGCAGCCAATGGAGAATCTTTTTCCTCAAATCCTTCCGTCAACATGTTCGATGTCTCTGGTGGTTTGAATTTGCACTATCGCCATCCGCAGCGATCTAGAAGAATATTTGGTGATGTAGGTGTGGGTTTCATGCACTTCAATGAGCCAGAACAAGCTTTTTTAAGCGACGATGACACAGAGGTATTACCCATGCGTACTAGCATTTATGGTCAAGCGACGGTACAGCTTTTTGAGAACTCCAAATGGGACGTACTAATCAATGCCGCGCACCAAATGCAAAGTGATTACCGAGAAACCATACTGGGAGCAGGTTTACAATGGAATCATAAATGGGGGAGTGAAGAAGGCTACTCTATCAATTTGATGATAAACAGAAGATTGGAAGACAATTGGATTCCAATGCTTGGATTTCAGCACAAAAATTGGCGCGTTACAGGAAGCTACGACTGGAATACAAGCCCTTTCAAAGCACCTGCACCCAATAGAGCACCTGCTTTGCGAAGAGTTGGATATGAACTTTCTATCATTCATATTTGGTCTACTGTGAAAGATGTACCAACTAAGATTTGTCCTGTATATTTGTAAAATGCTTGAGTGCTTCTCCACAGACCTATAAAACTAACCCAAAGCAAAGGATAAACAAACATGCTCTTAACTCCAAAGACAAACATACTGCCATCACATACATGCCTAAATCGTAGTCGTAAAAATTTTTTGATCAAATTCTATTCACACAAACTGCTTGAATAAGATTAGTTTGAGGCAAGTAGGCCTAATTTGCTGCTTGATTTTAAGTATTCAATCCGTTCTGCAAGAAAATATGTAAGATTAGTAAAGTAATCTTGAAAGATCGGATTCCTAAGCTACGTCTGATGTCTCACTTTTCAAATCTGACTGCTTTCGTTAAGCAAATTAGCATTTTTCGTGAATGAACGCTATCATATACCAAACGGACGCATATTTATGAGACTCTTACTTCTAATTAGTATCTTTTTGTTCGCTACTACATCAGGCTTTGGACAAACAACAGCAGACCCCAACCAATATTCTATAAAGGACACGCAGGCAAATCTGAAAAAAGTCCTAAAGAAAGCGCAAAAAAAACGAGGCGAGAAAAAGTACGAAGACGCCTTAGGACTCTACGAAGCAGCGATCAAAATAGACTCTACCGATAGTGACGTATTGTACGAAACCGCTACCATATATGACTCCTTGAGTGCTTACGTAGCCGCCAATCGGCTTTATCACGAAACGGCAGTCCACCAAGGAGAAAAGGTCTATTCACTCTTGACGTTCCAACACGCAAAGGTGCTCAAAACCCTAGGTGATTACGAAGCTGCCGTTGATTCCTTCCAATCTTTCAAGCGATTCATTGGCACTTCTCCACAAGCCAGTGTGACCGATTTTTATTTGAGGGAAGCCGATCAATATATTGAGTTTTGCCAACAAGCCATTCAAATCAAAAACGAAAATCCTTCTGAATACACAGGCATCGCAAATGTAGGTGATCCTGTCAATGATACTTCGAGAGTAACTTCAGAATTTGCGCCTTATGAGGAAAATGGAACACTCTATTTTTCGCGCTTCAAATATGCAGAAGCGGAGGCGGAGCAAGGAAAGTATGAATTAGATATATTCAAACACCTCCCAACTGCGATAGGCATTAATAGAGTACTAGACACCAAAGATGTCAAAGAATATAGAGCTTATGTATCTATGAGCGCGGACGGAAATTATCTGTATGAAGTAGGTTGCAAAGAATTGACAACAGATTCCGAAAACGAAAGCTGCAAAATTTACAGAAGAGAAAGAGCGGGTACAGGCAACTGGTCGAAAAGAGTGCTGCTGCCGAATAGTATCAATTTGGATAAATATTCCAATAGTCAACCTGCAATCGGAACAGAAGGCGGCAAAGAATACCTTTACTTTTCTTCCAATCGTCCAGGTGGCGCAGGCGGAAGAGATATATGGCGAGCAGAAATTTTGAGCCACAAAAGCCTATCTTACGGCGAGCCAGTCAATTTGCAACGCATTAATACGGATGCTGATGAGATTTCTCCTTACTTCCACGACAGATGCGGCATACTGTACTTTAGTAGCGACCGCAAGCCTTCTTTGGGTGGTTTTGATATCTATCAATCCGAAGCGAACGGTGGCGCATACATTTGGGAAGCTCCACAAACACTGGGCTATCCAATCAACAGTAGCTTCGATGATGTGGACTTTTTCAGAAGTCCGACGGGTGAAAAAGCCTACTTTGCTTCCAAAAGAGTTCCTGAATATGAAAGAGAGGGCGATAGAGTGGTAAAAGGTTGTTGCTTAGATATTTATGAAGCGAATCTAGATATGATCGTCGAGCAAAACATACAAGTGAGATGTGGAACAGATTTAGTGCAAGACGCTATTTATACCTACAGCGGAATGACGCCTAAGGGAACAGCCTATACTCCTAAAGACAGCAGCTTTCTATTGGTCAATCCAATCCAACTCAGAGTGAACGAACAATACCAATTCACAGTGACCAAAGAAGGCTATACCACCAGCATTTTCAACCGATCTACGACCGGCAACGAGGTTTGTGATCTCACGAGCTATTTCGATACCGTTTACATACGACCCAACAACAATTTGATCATTGAATTGAGCAAACTCGTGGAAGAAGGTACTGCTCCGATTAATGCGGAAGACTCTGTGAGCGTAAGACTAGAAATGTCAGAAGGAGCGCTGATAGATAGCAGAGCAATGGTGGGCAGTCGCTTGGAATTTCCCGTAGAACCGAACGGACAATATCGCCTCTTGATTGAGAGCCCACGCTTCAAATCAGAGGATTTGAATATCAATCTTCCTAGTATTGAAGATGCCTGCTTCGTTGAGCGTAAAGTCACCCTCGCGCCAGACATTTTCAAAAACCAAAAACCCGTTTCTATCTACTTCCACAATGCTATTCCAAGAAGAATCGTGTTCAGTGGAGATCAGCAAGGACGCTCTGATGATTCTTATCAGGACAATTACAATGCCTACATTGCCATGCAAGACGATTATAAAGAAGGATTGTCTAATTACTACCGCCAAAGAAATTTCACCGCAACGGTAGTAGATACCTTTTTCTCCAAAGTAGATAGCAGAATAAACAGCTTCTTCAAAAATGATGTCACCAGAGGCTACGATAAATTAAATATATACAAAGCGAGCCTGGTAAAACACTTCCGTACCAATCCAAACGATACCGTTTCTATCAATATCCGAGGTTCTGCTAGTCCAAGATCAAGTGTAACTTTCAATCAATATCTATCACAAAGAAGAATCAATAGTGTCAAAAACTATTTGATGGAACCTGATGATTTAGACCCTTCGGAAGTACTACTCAAAGCATTCAATAGCAATAGATTGTTAATAAAAGAACAACCATTAGGACAACTCAATGAGCTATCGAACAACCCAGATAAAAATGCATTTGCCCAAGCTAGAATGGATATCACAGACGATTTTGGGGTTTATGATCCTATCGCCGCTAGAACCAGAAAAGTAACCATAGAAGCCTTCGTATCTGCTAAAGAATCAAGAAAAGAAGAACAAAGAATGGAAACAGATCGCTAAGATTAGACTTGATGCGTTACTGATAATCAATGAGTTATGAAGGAAAATTGGATGCAATTTGTCGAATTTTTAAAATTTGACAAATTTATCTTCTCACAAAAAACTGATTATCAGCCATTTGACTTTTCAGTAAAAAATTACAAGGCATCAACTCTATTATGAATGCTAGACTTTTGAAGTTTAAGCGATCAAGCTTAATTTTTAAGAATGCTAAGCACACCGTAATTGGAGTCTTTTTAAATTTTAGAAGCGAGAAATTCCTTAGAATCTCTCGCTTCTAAAAACCCATTTGCCGCCGTCTTCGACGGCGGCGAACAAGGGGTGAGGGAGAAAAAAGGGTTTTATAAAAACCCTTTTTTCTCCCTCAAACTCCCCTATTTAAAATACAAATAAACTTAGTTTACAGTGTACTAAGGTTAAAACTTCAAAAGTCTTTTCCATTATAATCTAAAAAATTGTAAAAATTGTCGAAGCCCTAATAAAATAGGTCCTTCTGAGCTAAATTATTACCCCAAAATTTACAGCCAACTACATAACGTCTGACCTCTGACTTCTAAAATTCACATGAACGTTATCAAAAGATACTATTCAATGTATAAGTTATTCGCTCTACCTTTACTATTTTGCATTGGACTATTTTCCAATGCCAACGCCGACAACAACGTCTCCAATGAAATCAATTATTTTAAGCTATTTGAACGGCTAGATTCTGAGTTCGCCTGCATGGACGTAGAACTCAAAACGCAGCCCGTTCGTTGTTTTGGCTTTTGCGATGGTTTTCTGCAAGTGATCGTTACGGGTGGACAAGAACCCTACACCTATCAATGGAGCAATGGCTTGACCAGCAGCTTTTCTGCTACCTTACCCGCAGGAGAATTTACCGTTACCGTCACCGATGCAGCGGGTTGTGAGGTTGTAAAAACGGCAAGAGTGGGTTCGCCGACCGAAATCAAACCCAACCTACAAGTCGAAGGCAGTTGCGATCCCGATACACCCACCACGGCTAGTGTCAGTCCGAGCGGCGGCGTCGGCAATTACATCATTGAATGGAGTACGGGCGA
>JBCCRX010000395.1:0-6053 GCA_039201015.1 Bacteroidota bacterium
CAACCTCTCAAATTCTCAAATTCTCAAATTCTCAAATTCTCAAATTCTCAAATTCTCAAATTCTCAAATTCTCAAATTCTCAAATTCTCAAATTCTCAAATTCTCAAATTCTCAAATTCTCAAATTCTCAAATTCTCAAACTCTATAGTAGCGACTTTGCCGCGTTGGAAAGAAACTAAACAAAATAAAAATAAAAATAAATATGAATAATCAAATATTGCAACAACTGACTTATGGCTATTACGTCTTGACGGCACTAAAATCAGGAGATGAACTCAAAACACGAGATAAAGACTACATAGCGGCAGGAACAATCAACTGGTTGACGCAAGTTTCCTTTGAGCCACCAATGGTCGCAGTGGCAGTAGCATTAGATGCTGATTTGAACGAAACCATTGATTACAGCGAGCATTTTACGGTACATATTCTGGCAGAACCACAAGCCGATTGGATTAAAAAATTTGCAAAAGATTCTATAATTGAAAACGGTACGATTAATGGCGTTCCTTTTAAAAAAGAACAGGAAGAGTTGATTTTGGAAGGCACAGTTGGTTATTTTACGTGCAAAATTGATAAAAATAAAAGCCTTACCATAGGAGATCACACAATGCATTTCGGAGAGGTCATCAGAACACATTTGAATGACAGTCAACTCCGACCTATTTGTACGAAGGAAGAGCAAATTATTTATCAAGATGCTTAAGAATATTCTTTTAGAGGAGTGCTAAATTTGTAAGGCTACCAAAACGCTGAACCGACATCATCGTAGGGAACTTCAGGAGGGAGAGAGGAAGGCGCAGAAAACAGCTCAACTTGCTGAGGAACGACGCACAAATAACCTCAGATTCTTGACTTCATCTTTACACCTTAGGCGAACAGGTTTTGCGCTACTTTTCGTTAGAAAAAGTCTTATGTCCGCCTAAGGCGGATTGCGATTTTTCTGCCTCCATTAGCACAAAAATATCTTGTCAAGAACCTCAATTTATTCATCCCTCGTTCCTGATTCTTAGAGGCTTTTTTCTTTCACTGCAAAACGTTACAATCAGTAAATTTCTAATTTCCTATCAAGTGAACGATTCATTCGGGCATTCGTGGCTATTTTTGCGCTCGGCTCAATTCAAAATCCTTCTCCATAATATTCTCCTAGTTCAAAGAAAACTGCAAAACCATATCGGAAGAATTGTGAAACATCAATTCCTCAATATCAGGTTGTAACCATTCGGCAAGCGGCCACTGTGCAATGATCTCCATGACCTCGAATTCCGACTCTGCCACGAATACACTCCAAAGTTTGGCGCGATCTATCGACAGTGAATACGATTTAATTTTACCTTCTGCCAACAAGTAGTTGATGACATTGCGCTGCTCTGGAATGCGCTCCATAAAATCTGTTGGGAAAGGATTGGGCAAATCAAATTGCACCATATATTGTTTGTACATCTATTATCTATATTTTAGGTCTTTCGAGCAAATCAATTTAAAACAACCGAATACTCGTTCCGCTTTTCATTGTTATTTAGACATTTTACATTAATAAAACAGCTAGCTTTTGCTTTGGTTTAATGTCAAGCTTCTGTATCATTCTCACCGAAGGTTGCGGCAAAGCGAGGCGAGAACTTGCTATTTCCCACTAAATGATTATATTCACCTCCTTAATAAAATCACATTATATATAAGATGAAGAACATCATTTTATTTGGACCTCCAGGCTCTGGAAAAGGAACACAAGCAGCTAAACTGGTAGAACGCTTCGGATTACTACACATTTCAACGGGTGATTTATTTCGGTATGAAATGGGAAATGATACGCCATTAGGACTTGCGGCTAAAGATTACATCAAAAAAGGAGAACTAGTGCCCGATGAGGTCACTATTGGGATGCTGAAAAACAAAGTCAATGCCGAGCCAAATGTAAAGGGTATTATATTCGATGGATTTCCGCGCAATATTCAACAAGCAGAAGCTTTGGATGAATTTTTGGCAGAAAAAGGAGCAGAAGTAGCTGCGGTAATAGCACTGGAAGTGGATGAAGAAGAAATCGTGAAACGAATCTTAGAGCGCGGCAAAACTTCTGGCAGAAGCGATGATAATGATGAGGCGATCATCCGAAATCGAATTGCGATTTATGGTGCAGAGACTAAACCTGTTTTTGATTTCTATGCCGAAAAAGGGAAAGGTATCCGAGTGAAGGGAATGGGGACAATTGATGAAATAGCAATGCGTCTGGCAGCCGAAGTAGCGCATCTTTAAAAAGTAGATTTGCTTTTAAGCGATTATCAAATAAAACAAAAATCAACTACAAATGAAAAGACGACAATTCGTCAAAAGTACTGCCAATGCTAGCTTTGCGATTTCTGCATTGCCCTTGCTTTCTGCTACTTTCAAAAAGAATAAAACTTATCGTTTGGGCTTGATTGGAAGTGGCTGGTGGGGAATGAACATATTGAGAGAAGCGATCTACTCTAAAGTCGTTAAAGTAGTGGGTATTTGTGATGTAGATGAACGTGCGCTGAAAAAAGTGGGAACGGAAGTAGAGACATTAAGTGCTGATCAGCCTAAGCAATACAAAGATTTTCGAGAACTAATTGATAAAGAAGAACTAGATATTGTCATTGTCGCTACACCCGATCATTGGCACGCGCTTAATGCCATTTATGCTATACAGAACGGCTGCCATGTCTTTTTAGAAAAACCCATTGGACATACGATTAATGAAGGACGAGCGATCCTAAAAGCAGCTAGAGATCGACAAGTTGTGGTGCAAGTTGATACGCATCGAAGGGCTTCCGCACACAATATTTCTGCAATGGACTTTTTGAAGTCAGGCAAAGTAGGAAAAATTAGCTCCGTCAAATGCTTTGTGAACAATAATCAAGGTGCAGGCAGTAAAACACCCAACGAAAAGCCACCTGCTGGATTGGATTGGGACATGTGGTGTGGTCCTGCGCCCTACACGCCTTTCAATCCGCGTATTCATCCCAAAGGCTTTCGTAATTTCCTAGATTATGCCAATGGGACGCTGGGTGATTGGGGCATCCACTGGTTCGATCAGGTACTTTGGTGGACGGAAGAACGCTACCCCAAAACAGTTTTTTCATCAGGAGGACGCTATGTGAAAGAAGACAATACTGACGCGCCAGACACGCAGTACGCGCTCTACGAATTTGAGAGCTTCAATCTTCATTGGGAGCACAAACTGACCGCAAAGAATGTCAACGAAGAACATAATATTGGCTGCTATTTCTACGGTACGGAAGGAACGCTGCATCTGGGTTGGCGAGACGGCTGGACTTTTTACCCAAGCAAAAAAAGCCAATCTAAAATTAAAGTGGATGCCCAGCTCAATGCACCTAATTTGCAAAACATCAAAGAACTTTGGGCAGACTTCATCCAAGCGATTGAAATGGGACGGCGTCCAATTTGCGACATAGAAGACGGACACCTCGCTAGCAATGTCAGCTTACTTGGTATGCTATCCTACAAGCTCGGTAGGAGCATAGAATGGGATGGCAAGAACGAAGAAATATTAAATGATCCAGAGGCAAATAAGCTGCTACATAGAGATTACAGAGGGGAGTGGGAGTATCCCGAGTAATAGTTGGGAGTGCTTTTCAGCCGTTTGTATATTGCTGTATGGCTTCCTTTGTAAAGATTGCGAACTCGGCTGATTTAATTATTTCGTGTTCCTTGACCTGGTTCTGTTTCCCTCATCAATTTCTCTAACCAAATACAATCTAATTTCCCTATTTTTGCTTCCAGCGACTCTAAGTCAATGCCCTGTTTGTGATATATTTTTCTTAAGGTAATTAATAAATTAGTTATTCGCTCTTTTTCCCTTTTCTTAATCCTCTTTTGGCGTTTAATATTACGTAGATGCGTGTTGATTCTAACGATAAGTTGTTTGTCTCCGCGATTTTTGGCGTAATCAATCTTGATGCTTAATGTGAAATAAGCCAGATGATGGTAGTAGTCTTTCAAATTAGATAGACTGATTTTTTTGTATGCCTCCTCGTATCTACCTTCATGCAGCAAAATACTACCTTCGATTAAGTCCAATGTAAGTTTGTGGTGAGTCTCTAAAGAGAAAATGAATTCATATTTTTCATAGAACGCTCTTGCGCTTTGAGTGTCTTTTCCAGCAAGGGCAATCTTTATAGCATTGAAAAAGGTACTTATATTAAAGCCCTCATTTTTCGATATTATTCCCTTTTTTAGCATTAAATTGATACAGGCAATATAGTCTTCCGTAAATTCATATTTGCCAATGCTAATTCTTTTTCCGTAGCAGTTTAAAAGTAGTGTGTAAAAATCTCTCAATTCACTTTTAGCTATTGTTTCGGCATGGTCTTCTAGCATCTTCAATATTTCATCAGACGCAGCTTTCTCTTCCAAATCTATTAACAGCTTATAGTAATGATACTGTATTTTGGCATAGAAAGAGCTATTTTCTGCCTCCACTTGCTTTTCTATCCACTCCATAGGATGCTCCTCTGCTACAAATACTTCTCCCGTTATGCTCTTTCTATTTAACATTTCACAAATACATCTTAATTTTTGTTCCAAAAAAAAAGTATCCAAATTTTGCTTCATCTGGCTTAGATTATCATTTTTCTCTCTATTGTCCTTGTTTACTTCTGCTACCAATGCTGATAGTTGGTATTTGAATAATGTTCTATTTGATGCGCTTGATTTATCAAGCGTTCTTTTTGCTTTACGAATGTATCGCGCTCTATTTTTCTTCATATCATGGGCGTGATACAGTTGGGCAAGCAAGACTTCGTATTGTGGACTAGATTCTAAATTATTCATAATGCAGAATTTGCTTATTGCTTTCAAGAGCTTGTATTTTGTGGTCTGCCAAGCAGTCCTACTAGCTGATTGCTCTTTGTATTTTTTGCCGAAGTAGTCCCTGAAAATATCTTCCTTACTGATGTTCTTCTTCGCCTTCAAAGCCGCCAAGGCATACTTATAGGTAGCCCACTCGTTTGCGGAAATTTCATTACTGGGCATGTTTAAAAAACAGGACAAATCTCTTCTTTCTTGTGTACCCAATTTTTCCAATAAAGTCGTAATCTCTTCCATCAAAAATCTATTATTTTTTATGGCATAAAGTAAGAGTAAAATATTGATAATCAGTAATTAAATAGATATTTATTTTATTTTTTGCAAAATTTAACAACAAAATATGCACAGAAATAGAATAATATTTTTTTGAAAAATCCTTGTAGGAGCCTTTATTTTTGTGCTTAGATAATTGACGAGATCGCCAAGGCTCGTAGTTTATCAACTATGATAAATTCACTGTGATACAAAAGGTTTATCTTCAAATTTTCCCATCCCTTGATAGCTAATTTTATTCATCTGAAAAACTCAAATTCTGCTCACTAAAATAAGAGCTACATCCCTTGTACCTACAGATCGTGAAAATGCCTAATTCGTCTTTTTAGACTACGCCAATGGAGAGTATGCTAGCCGAAGATACTCTCTTACCTCCTCGAAAATCGGTAGTTACCTGCATGGCCATTTTTATTTCAATGAATCATCTAGCTCACTGGCTCGCGCCTACAAATCAAATGCGCTATTATTTTCCTTTTACCCAAACAAAGGTCGAGCTACATAGATGAAGCAAAGTTTCGGAATGCTGAGTTGTTCTGATACTGCTAAAATCAATCAAAACAGATAAAAGTGTTTTGGTTTATTTCATCTCTTTTCTTTTGCTATGCCAGGAAGTCGATTTGCTGAACGTCTCTTTGGAGGGTTCAGCAAATCGCTCCTCTCTCCTTTAGGAACGAGGCATAAATAAATTCCCTCTGTAAAAAGTTAGCTGCTAAGCAGCTTTATTCCAGATATTATCCCAATTATGATTGAGTACTTCAATTTTGAGTATGGCAAGCGCTTTAGAACCTTTTTGACTCCACGCCATACCATTATCTTTTTGCCTTGTGCCGATAACTTCATTAACAATGGACTCCATATGCCCACTCCCAATGACTTTACCAATCTGTTGTCGCTTTTCATAGTGAATGATAGCTGCTTGATGCTTAGTCAGATAG
>JBCCRX010000396.1:0-6010 GCA_039201015.1 Bacteroidota bacterium
ACATGTTCTTTTTGTCTTAGCACAAAGAGAACCAAAAAAGCCAAGACTGAATTTCTTTCTTAACGTTACAAAAGCACCAAAAAGACTAAACAAAATAAACTCGCCCTAAGTATTGTTTTTCAAGCTTTTATTCACGGGCTGGGCCAAACTTCAGCTCTGTTTAGCACCTTGTTTTGGCTCATACAGTATTTTGTTTTTAACGCCTTTTTGGCACTTTTTTCACTAAAAGAAATTAGGTCGATTTTGATAATTCCACAAAAAAATTCAGACAACCAAAAAACATAGATTATCTGGTCTCGTCATCAGCACGATGAAACGAAAGACAAAGCGTAAACAAATGAAAAAAATAACTTTACTACTAGGCTGCTTACTAGCAATAGTCGAATTGTATGCACAAAGTATTTCTACACATAGCACTCGGCTGAATGATAATTGGGAATTCGTTCGAGCAGATTTAGGCGGGATTTGGGAAGCAGTAAGACCAGTGAAAGCGGGGCGTCCAGAGACGGTTCCACTTTGGCAGGAAGTGAGTTTACCACATTGTTTTAACGCCACGGATGCCGTCAATCCTTATGAAAATTATTACCAAGGCGTTGGTTGGTATCGCACGGCTTTGGAAATACAAAACCCCTACAAAAATGGAAGAACATTGCTTCATTTTGAAGGTGCAGGACAAAAAACAGCCGTTTATATCGGCACTGAAAAGGTAGGGGAACATGTAGGGGGCTATGATGAATGGATATTAGATATTAGTGATTATATCAGCAAAACAAATACGCTAGAAGCTTTGTCGAAAAAGTATGGGAAGCAAGTACCTTTGTCTATTAAATGCGATAATTCGCGCGATCTGGAAATGATTCCTTCTGACTTGTCCGATTTTAATGTCTATGGCGGTTTATATCGCTATGTCAATTTGATTTATGTCCCCGAAAATTACATCTATCAAGTCCATACCACTGCTCGAATAAGTGAAGATGAAAGTGGTAAAGTAGCACTTGATATAGCATTAGAAGGAGCAAATGGAGAAGCGAGTAATTTGGAAATAGTCGTAAAAAATTCAAAAGGCAAAGTAGTCTATAAGGCAGCTATAGAAAGTGAGCAACAACGAATCCATCACGAATTTCAGTTGAAAGAGATCGAACGCTGGTCAACAACTGATCCAAATTTGTATCATTTAGTCATTAAAAATAAAGTTGTTGGAGGCGAACAAGTTTACCGCGATCAGTTTGGCTTTCGCACCTTCCGTTTTGAGAAAAATGGACCCTTTTATCTGAATGGAGAACGTTTTTTGATAAGAGGCACACATCGCCACGAAGATCATGCGGGCGTAGCAGCAGCAATGACCGAAGACCTGATTCGTCAAGAAATGCAATTGATGAAGGAGATGGGCGTCAACTTCATTCGCTTGGGACATTATCAGCAATCGCGCATTGTGCTGAATCTTTGTGATAGCTTGGGAATATTGGTTTGGGAAGAGATTCCTTGGTGTAGAGGTGGACTAGGCGGCGAAACTTACAGAGAACAAGCCCGACGAATGCTCAAAAATATGATCGCACAACACTACAATCATCCTGCTGTCATCATTTGGGGCTTGGGCAATGAAAACGACTGGCCAGGCGACTATCCCGAATTTGATAAACAAAAAATCCGCACATTCATGAGTGAGCTAAATGCCATAGCACATGCCTTAGATAATGAGCGAAAAACGGGTATTCGGAGATGTGATTTTTGCAGTGATATTGTAGATGTATATTCGCCTTCTATTTGGGCAGGCTGGTATCGTGGGAAATTTATCGATTACGAGGCAGTCTCCTACGAAAGAATGCAGCAAGTCGATCATTTCTTTCATATGGAATGGGGCGGTAGTAGTCATGCTGGGCGACACGATGAAAATCCAGATCAAGGACTAGAAAATGTGCAAGCTGGACAAGGTGCAGATGAACGAGCGGGTGATGCTTCGCTCGTCGGCGGAACGGCTCGGGTATCGCGCGATGGCAATTGGTCGGAAACCTACATCTGCAACCTCTTTGATTGGCACTTGAGGACGCAAAGCGAGATGCCGTGGTTGACGGGCGCAGCACAGTGGGCATTCAAAGATTTTTCTACGCCCGTGCGTCCAGAAAATCCCGTTCCCTACATGAATCAAAAGGGCGTTATCCAGCGTGATTTTACCAAAAAAGAAAGCTACTACGTCTTTCAATCCTATTGGACAGATAAACCCATGGCGCACATTTATGGACATTCTTGGGAAATGCGTTGGGGTGCAGCAGGAGCAAACCGCATGGTCAAAGTCTATTCCAACTGTGCCGAAGTAGAGCTCTTTTTGAATGGCAAAAGTATGGGCACTAAAAAACGCGATAACAAAGTATTCCCCGCTTGTGGCTTGTTCTGGACGATTCCTTTTCAAGCAGGACCAAATGAATTGTTGGCGATCGGTCAGAAAGATGGAACAAAGGTACGCGATACGGTTCAGTTCTATTATCAAACCAAAGCATGGGGTGCACCCGATCATTTTGTGATGCACGAACAGGCGATCGACGAACAATACAGTTGGCTGGAAGTCAGATTATTAGATAAAGACAAAAGCGTCTGTTTAGATGCCAAGAACAAAGTGGTATTTTCCATTATCGGCGATGCGAAATTGATTAAAGATCAAGGGACGCCGCATGGCTCGCAAAAGGTAGAATTACGCAATGGTGTGGCCAAAATCAAAGTAAGACGTCAAAGTTCGACTTATACGACTGCCGTGAAATCAGAAGGGCTACCAACAGCGATTTTGAATGGATTGGAGCAAGAAAAAATGTGAGGATGCTGTAAGTTTGGCTGTTTTCAAGTAAAATATTAAATTCAAACAGCTTCTTATAGCCCTAAATCTTATTATCTAAAGTATCCAATTGAGAAACGTGAAAAAATAAACGCTATCTGGTGTTCAATATCTACAATAAATATCGAAGTTCTCTTGGCAGTGTCAATTTCTCCCAAGCGCTGACCTACTCAAAATTTGAGAGTATATCACGAGGTATTGGCTTGAAATATGTGCAAGCAGGAAGAGAAGATTATGTCGTGAATGACAAGATCATTGAAGTGGAAAAAGGGCAGTGGATGCTGCTCAGAGATGAGCTTGATTTTCAAGTTTTTAGCGACAAAAAGGCGAAAGCTGTCAACGGCATTTGTGTGGATTTGAATACCGATTTATTGATACAAGCACACGAAGGATTCGAGTATTGTGATTTATTGTTCAATCTGCCCATCCCCTGTGGGGCTTCTACTTTTACTGAAACACAATTTGATTTTTCTGATCCTATCATGCACAACAAACTATCTGATAAACGTAATCAGCAACTAATAGAAGCAGCTTTTGATCGTGTGGTTGAAATCGCAAGTATGATTTACGAATTACAATTTCCATTGGCAGCCAATGCCAAAAAAATAGAGACCCAACAGCAGCTGCTACTTGCCCTTTTTCGTGTCCAAGATTATATTCATCAGTACTACTACACCAATTTTACGCTAGACGATCTAGCGCATATTGCACAGCTCTCCAAGTATCATTTGCATCGTTTGTTTAAAGCTTGTTTTCACCTATCACCAAAGGATTTGCAAATCAAACTGCGGATACAGAAAGCTAAAACACTGCTGTCCGAAGAAAGCCTTCCCATCCATTCCATTGCCGACCAATTGGGATACAATGATACCGCAGCTTTTTCCAATCAATTTAGATACTTTTATAAACAGACACCTTTTCAGTATCGAGCAAATTGTAAAAATTAGTACTGTCTGCCCTCCAAACCTCCTCTGCGCGCCGAGCCGAACTGTGTCCGCCTACTTAAGTAGATTTACCTAATTATTTAGGCAATAAACTTGTGTAAAGTGCTCATTATAAACAATTTAAACAAATAAACAGCTTAAACAAATAGGTAGAAGTACTTAAAATAGCAAGATTTTACAATTTTCCATCCGTTCTAACCAATAGATTTGAGACAGCTTTCAAGACTTCAACGCTTCTATCTAATGAAAAACCTTGCTTAAATCACATGGGCTCGACTTGTCCGCCTCACCGTGTCCGCCTCACCGTGTCCGCCTCACCGTGTCCGCCTCACCGTGTCCGCCTTAGGCGTGAGGCGTGAGGATGACACCCGACAATTTGTAAACAAGTAACACTTTGTGTCATTTGCAATTTAGTTTACAGTGTACCACTACACACAGCGAATACTTTTCAAAAACAATAGAATATGAAAATAGCAATTCAATCACTCTTTGTACTACTCGCCCTCTGTTGTTTTGAGGGACAAATGAGTGCGCAAACCTTAGCGAGAAAAGGCACTTTGGGTATTCAAATGCAAGCCAATCCAAAAGGCAAAGGCATAGAAGTGCTGAAAGTCTACGAAAATACGACAGCGGCGGCGATGAGCTTGCAAGCAGGGGATATTTTGCTACGTATCAACAACGTCAACTACAAGGAAGTGAATGCTTTGGTAGCAGCAGTAGGGGAGTGGCGAGCAGGAGATGAAATCAGGGCAAGTATCAAACGCAAGGGCAAAGAACTCAAAATGTACGCCAAAGTCGTTAGCAAACCTTTTGAAACATCTGAGTTCGGCACCGTCACTTATGGATCGGTGGATTATGACGGTGGTAAGCTACGAACGATACTAACTTTACCGAATGATGTTGAAAATCCGCCTGTTTTATTTTTTATGCAAGGTATTGGTTGCGCTTCCATCGATTATCCATACAGCTCAAATTCTGTTGTGAAATTATTGATCGAAGAGATCGTTAAAAATGGTGTGGCGGTCTTTCGCATGGAAAAGCCGAGCATGGGCGATAGCTATGGCAAAGTGGACTGTCGAGAAATGGATTATCCTTATGAAGTCGGTGCGTTTGAAGCTGCTTTGAAAGCCCTAAAAAGTATGCCTGAATTTGATGCCGACAATATCTTTTTGTTTGGTGAATCTTTGAGTGCCATTACTGCCCCTTTGATTGCGCAAAAACACGCCCTTGCAGGCATTATTGCTTGGGGTGGCGTTTCCACTTCTTGGTTTGAATATTCGTTGCGACAGATGAAAGCACAGAAAATGATGATTGGCAAAGAGGTTGCTTCCATTGAAAATCGCTTCCGAAAATATGTGCCAATGTTCTATGATTTTTTCATCCTTCAAAAGAATCAGGAAGAACTCGAAGCCACTAAAGCCTATCAAGGATTTTTGGGTAGTTTCCTAAAAGGCGATCAATGGCGTGGTTTGCATCATTACCGCTTTTTTCAGACACTTAATGAAGTCGATGTCCTCACTGCCTATTCCAAAGTCAATTGCCCTGTCCTCGCTTTGGCGGGCGAGTACGACATCCATACGATTGGGACGGATTGGACGAAAGAGGTCGCTTATGCAGCGAATCAAGGCAAGAAGAATCAAGCAGAAATTGTCATTTTTCCTAAGACCACTCACCATTATTTTAAAGTCAATTCGTTAGAAGAATACAGCCGACGTTATTTGAAGGGCGAGATCAGTTCAAGCGAAATGGCGGAGCATTTTAATGCAGAGATTGGGCAAACGGTGACAAAGTGGATTAATAAAAATTAGGCATACTTGTTGAGCGATTTCAGGAGTTTTATTCAGCTTTAGCTTTTTTTGTTAAAAACTTCGCACACGACTAAATAGAAATAGCTAATATGGAAAAGTTTTGATCATTCTACTATTTATTTCATTGGGTTCAAAATGTCTATTCGCTCAGGATACGGTTCCTTTTGAATGAAGCCAAAACAACAATATCATTTTCCAAACGGTGCTGAATGAGACAGACACCCTTGATTTTTTTTTGATACAGGAGGCACAGAAATCGTACTCACTTTTGCGGCCTTTCAAGAAAAAATTACCGGTTCTCTGAATTTTTTTGAGGAATTATCAAAATCGACCTAATTTCTTTTAGTGAAAAAAGTGCCAAAAAGGCGTTAAAAACAAAATACTGTATGAGCCAAAACAAGGTGCTAATCAGAGCTGAAGCTTGGCCCAGCCCG
>JBCCRX010000397.1:0-5987 GCA_039201015.1 Bacteroidota bacterium
GGCGAAACTCGCCGCTTCTCCCTTTAAAAAACCTTGATTCGTTTGGAAGGACTCGACGTCCTTCTAAACGAAAACAAACGAAATTTAATAGTTGGCGATATCTTTCTAAAGATACTCGACCAAATGAAATCATTTAGAGCCAACTTTGATTATCAGTTATTTGACCTTCAGGGTCTTTGTTAAATTGCTGAATTGTCCAATTGTTGAATTGTGAATGCGTGATTAGCAACAATTTAGTAATTCTACATTTTTACAATTCGACACATAAAACGCTGATTATCAAAGCCGTTCAAGTCTAATATGATACGCCCAACTAACGAGTAGGTTGAAATCGAAGTTTTGAACGTATTCGCAACATTTCATAGGAGTTGAACAAAAACAATTTGTATGATATAGAAGTTGTTCCTGCTCACAAAAGTAAAACAAAATATTTTATTTTTTTCCGTCCATAGGTCATAGGACAGCTTTGAAGCAACGTCCTAATTTTCTCCGATTGTTTACAAAATCGGCGTGAATTTGAATTGCATTTATTTCATAAAACTGTTAAAATTCCAAAAAATGTTAAGCTTAATTCTTCATCTTTCCCCACAAATTCTTAACATTGATGTTGAAAATGAAATTTTATAGCTTTCAATTTTGCTTATTTACTAAGTTGTATCCATATTTTTGAGCAGTTATTTAGAGGGAATGCAGTGGATAATTTGGTACAACTAAAAAAATTATTCTTTCCTATTGACTTGCAAAATCGACTCTTGCATTTTCACACCTAGAACAAGCAGCAAAATTGGTCGTCATTTCGTTATAATAGCAGTTGAAAGCTTTCAATAAAAGTGATAGTATATGGACATCAGTCTGTCTATTGGCAATCACGAACGTGATTTAATTGCCGCCTGCCGTCAGAAAGAACGCTGGGCGCAGCAAGAATTATATGAAACCTATTATGGGAAGATGATGGGCGTGTGTATGCGCTATGCCGATTCGGAAGATGAAGCACTTGATCTGCTCCACGAAGGTTTTATGAAAGTCTTTCGACACATCGGGAAATATCAAAGCGGTACTTCCATTAACGCTTGGATGCGGCGCATTATGGTGAACACCTGCATAGATGCGTATCGCAAAAAAGTGCGCAGAAGAACTGAGGATATTGAAGAAGCGTACAGCCTTTCTTCTGATGCCGCCGATGCAATTAGTCAATGCTCAGAGCGAGAAATTTTAGAAGCTATTCAGCAACTGTCAAGTGCTTATCGAACGGTATTTAACCTTTATATAATCGAAGGCTATTCGCACAAAGAAATTGCCAATAAATTGGATATTTCAGAGAGTACTTCTCGTTCCAATTTAGTGAAAGCAAGAACAAAATTGAAGTCACTACTGAAGTCAAGTTACTCGGAGTATGCAAGATAGAGATCTGGATAAAATAATTGGAGATAAATTAGGAGATTTAGATTTGCCTTACAAGTTCGGCTCTTGGGATGCTCTAGAACAGAAAATGGAGGCCTCCAAGTTTGAGGAACAGTTCGATGAAAATATACGCCATAAGCTATCTGACTTAGACTTGAGTCATCAGCCGATGTATTGGGATATGCTCGCTCATCGCCTAGAACAAGAAGCCGCTCTTAGAAATCAACTCATCCGCTATAAAGTATCAGAAGTTCTACTCGTCTTTTTGATTTTAATCACCTTCGTACAATTTTTCCCCGACCCAACCTTAAATTATAAATTCTTTGCAGATAAAAATACGGAGGTCGCTTCTTCCCTTAACGACAAATACATAGTTGCGCTTGATTCAGACAATCATACTGTTGATAATGAAGGAAAGAGTAGCTATCTTACTAGTCATACTCCTTTCGAAAGTAAGACAGAGGAAAGTGTGAAAGCTGTTGGACAACCATCAGCATTAAATCCATTACAACATGCTTTTGTTAGTCCAATAGTTGCAGCTTCACAAGAGAACAATAACGACTTGGCAGCCATCAAAGAGAAATGGTCGCAAAGCTTGGCTTCACTTTCGAAAGAACAATTGGCTAGTCTAGCAGAGCAAGAAACGGTTGTACTTTTGATAGAAAATTCTTCGGTAGCTGCTATTCCGATCACTGAAGTTATCAACAAACAAAAAAGCCATTTTCGTTTAGGAATTTATACCAATGCCAATATAGACCATATCCAAACACCTTACGATGAAATATTCGATTTGGCGCCGCTTAGCCAACATGTTTTCGGTTACGGCGGCGGTATCTCTTTTGCTTGGAAAAAGAAACGTTGGGAATTGGAAACGGCATTGGCATTTAACCACAAGCAATACGTTCCTATGGACGATAAGGCAGTGAAATATGATGATCTTATAGAAGATTTGACCAACTTTTACATCAACGCTGCTCAAATTTCTACCCAAGTCCGCTATGATGTGGTGCAATCCAAAGAGAAATGGCAGTTCTATGTACTGGGCGGAACTAGCCTCAATCTAGTCACGCAGTCGAGTTATCATTCAGCGGCTGCTCCTGCTTTGCAACTCAATGTGAGAGCAGAAGTAGAAAATGCCAATTTGACGCTGGATAACAATCAGCAGAAGCTGTTTGAAAAGAACTCTCAGCATCTTTCATCTCCCAATGCGCCTGAATGGGGAGAAAGGAAATTCTCCAATGGTTTGCTACACGGTGGGAAGTATAGAGACAACAATTACATCACCGCCGATATTGGCTTCGGAGCAGAACGTCAGTTAGACGAGCGGTTTAGCTTATTCGTGCAGCCCACTTATCGCCAGAACATTAATTTGCTCAAAAAAGGACTAGGACCTAATCAAGATCGCGTCAGTACTTTTCAGTTGATTGTTGGTACTAAGGTGGGTTTTTAGATTAGGAGCTTACGGATTTTGTGTTTTCCAAAATTACAGCGGAATACGGCTAAGTTGATTCCAACCAATTACGTTGGCTGTACTTCGCTCTTGCACTTCATTTCCTCCGTAAATTAAATAGCTCTTTTCTGGTGTGACCTTTGCTAGGGATTGGAAATACTTCAATCCATTAAAAAAACGGCTCTGTATCGTTCTTCCTGATTTTATTTCCATTGCTATTATGTCCGCGCCTTGATCCAATAGTAGGTCTATTTCGTGCGTTCCTGCTGCTTGCCAAAAATAATGTTTAGGGCGTAATTGTCTATTGAGATGGTTTTTGATAATTTCATTAATGATGAAATTTTCAAACAATGCGCCTTTGGCAAAATGCCGATTAAGGTCATCAATTCTAGTAATGTTCATTAAGGCACAAGCCAAACCCGTATCATAAAAGTACAGCTTTGGTGTTTTCACGATGCGTTTGTTGAAGTTTTTGTGGTAAGGACGAAGCAAATGAATAATGAAACTAGTCTGCAAGACGCCGATCCAGTTTTGGATTGTTTTGTAGGTGACACCTATCAAGTTCCCGATTTCTGAAAAATTGATAAGCTGACCAATTCGACCCGCACAAATCTCTAAAAATTGTTGGAATACACCCAGATTATTAACATTAATGACTTGACGAAGATCACGCTCCACATAGGTCTGAATATAATCCAGCAACCAAGTAGTTGGGTTCAGGTCATAGTCATAGATTCGCGGATAAAATCCTTTAAGCACATACTCTTCATAGCTAGATAGCGCGTACTTAGAAAGATTTAATTCTTCTAAAGAAAAGGGCAAAAGATTGAAAATAGCAACCCTTCCTGCCAGACTTTGACTAATGCTTTCCATTAAAAGCAAATTCTGAGAACCAGAAATGATGAACTGTCCAGCTCGCTTTTCCTGATCTACTGTGACTTGGAGATAAGACAATAAATCAGGTGCGTATTGCACTTCGTCTATAATACTATTTGTTCCCTGGCGCGACAAAAATCCTTTGGGGTCTTCAAGTGCGAATTGTCGCTGTTCGATATCTTCCAAATTGGCGTACTGATAAGCTGGAAATAAGTGTTTAATAAGTGTTGATTTTCCACTTTGGCGAGGACCAGTTACTGCTATCACGGGCATCTTTGCCGCGCTTTCCTTGATCTTATTTCCAATTGTACGATTTATCATAGTAAAATTTTCTTGTAAATTAGGAGTTTAACTTCTAATTTGCAAGAAAAATTGACTGATTTAACTATTTAGGTTGGCAATATGCAGTATTATAATCAACAGCAACAATTCTCACTTTGGAAAGTTAGAGTTAGCTATTATCCAGTAACTTCCCTGTCTTGGGTCGTTAAGTTAGGTTTCAAAAATAGCCAAAAAGTTGTATTTTAGTTCTTTGACATAGCCTTACAAATTTGGATGCTAGCCTGTTTTCATCTCTATTCAGCAGATGACTTCACTTCCAGTACAAATCCACTACCATGCACATTCCTGATTTTAATGTTTTCGTCGGGAGCTAAATACTTTCGCAAACGAGAAATGAAGACATCCATACTTCTACGCGTGAAGTAATCTTCTTTTCCCCAAAGTTTTTGCAAGGCATATTTCCGAGCCAACAATTGTCCTTTTCGGTCGCAGAGCATCTGAAGCAATTGGCCCTCCAATTCCGTCAGATAATGCGCTTGCTCTTCATTGAACAGCTTCTGATTGGCTGGATCGAAGGTAAATTTACCGATTTGATAACTGCTTTCTGCTACTTGTGGTGCTTTGCTCCTGCGCAATACCGCTCGAATCCTTGCCACCAATTCTTCTTCATCTATGGGTTTCACTAGGTAATCATCTGCCCCCAAATCGAAGCCTTTAAGTTTGTCTGCTTTCAGTGCCTTTGCGGTCAAAAAAATGATGGGAATATAATCTTTGCGCGCCCGAATTTTCTGCGCTAATTCCATACCATCCATTTTTGGCATCATGATGTCCAAAAGACAAAGATCGAATTTGGATTTTTTGAGTACAGAAAAGGCTTCTTGTCCATTGCGCACCCATTCCACTCGAAAGTCTTGTGTTTTCAAATAGGCTTGCAGCACGAAGCCCAAGCTTTCATCGTCTTCTACCAGTAATATTCTAGGAGGCATGGGAATGAATTGTTATTTCACCAAAGGATAACACCAAAATAGTGTATTGGTCTAATTTCTAGGACACTTTAGCTTTTCGTTTGCATGCTTTCTTCAGGTTCAATTTGAGTCGAATTCAATTTTTCCTCAAACTCAATATGCTCATAAATGTCTTCCAAAGCCAATTCTACCTCAATAGACCTCAATGGAACATGTTGATCTAAACCCTTCGTCGAGCGAATGCGCCAAAGGTCTTCTTCTTCTCGAAAATAGGTACTCACCAAAGGACGTTCTTGATGTACTAAAAGGTATTCTTTGAAGCTAGGAAGGTGTTTGTATTGCTCAAATTTAGTGGTACGATCAAATTCTTGTGTACTCGGAGAGAGAACTTTCCCAATGAGCAATGGGCTAAGCAGCATCATTTTACTGCTATCATTGTGATAAATTAATTCATCACAAATCACTACTGCATCTGGATAGCGTACCTGATCTATGTCTTCGATGTATATTTTCATATCACTACCCATTACAAAATAGCTAGCCTTTTTGTCTTTCAATGCTTTTTTTATACTAGTTGCAATGTTCACAGCAGCGATACAGTGCGGTCCAGTTGCTCCTGGCATTTCTACGATTTTTCCATTAATAAATTCATGCTTCCCCTCTGACTTTGCTTCGAAAGCCAAGTACTCCTCCAAAGTGGCAGGTGCAATAAATCTTTTTTTCGCGGCAATCATTACCATAATGCTGTGATTTTAGCGCTTAAAGATACGGAAAATTTGGATAGGGATGATCTACAATTGCTCCAACTGATCCAAAAACCACTGCTGCTTGATTAAGGGATTAGCGACTTGGATACCGATGAACAAAGCTAAACTTAGTATCAATTAAAAAATAAAATCGACATACATGGAGTCGCAACCAAAAAATCTTTTAAGGTGGATTTTTTGGTTGCTCCAAGGGGTTCTTAAGGGTGAAAAGCATCAAAAATTAGAGATTTTTGATGCTTTTCACCC
>JBCCRX010000398.1:0-5979 GCA_039201015.1 Bacteroidota bacterium
AAGTAGCTCAAATAGCAAACATTCGAGCAGACCTACAACAATCACAAGAAGCTTTCGTGAATACTTCTCCTAGCCAAAAACAAAAGGTAGTTAACTACTTCAAAGCCAGTAGTTTCGGTATCTGGAATTGTGATCGTCCCGTGCTGCCCAGCCCACAGAAAGCAAGATTGGTCTTCAAAAATCAAGCGGGTGAAAGCTACGGAAACATGACGGCTTATTTACTCAATAAAAACAGAAATACAATTGAGCGTTTTCTAGTGACTGAAAATACCATCATAGAATACGATAGCAACGCGCAAAATCTATTGTGGGTAGTGGTCAATGAATCTCAAATTGCGCTAATGCGACCCGAAGCTTTTAAATCTTTGAAAGGAAATACAGAACAGCGACAAAACGTAGTATTAGAACTCATAGATCAAGTTATAAAAAGCGAAGCGGATGTGAGAAAAGTTGTACGATTGTAGTACGTTCTTTGGGATAAAAGCTAAAAGCTCCTATTTGAAGTATGATCTTTAAATAGGGGCTTTTTGGTTCTAGATGATTTTATTTGGTCAGCATTAATTATGGGATGTTACTATTTTCAAATTATTCGGGCGTCACGCCTCACGCCTCACGCCTGAGGCGGACACGGTAAGGCGGACGCGGTTAGGCGGACAAGTCGAGCCCAAATGATTTGACCAAGGGTTAAAAACCCTTGGTTCGTTTGGAGGGATTCGACCTCCCTCCAAACGAAAGCGAACGAGATTTTAATCGTTAGTGATGCTTGTATAATGATACTCGACCAAATGAAATCATTTAGCTCCAGCTTTTTTTATTGTAGATTCGATTTCGCTCCATTCAATTTCTTTACACATACAATAAAAAGTGTCTAAGAATGAAAAAAATAGGATTTTCTTACAAAAAAGCGAATATTTGTATTCCAATACTATTTGCTACTCTATCGCGGCTTCGATAGAAGGTGAGGAAAGTCTGGACAACGTAGAGTACCCTACCATCTAACGGATGGGGTTCGCTTCTAGCGAATACAGCAAGTGTCACAGAAAATAACCGTCCGTTTCCAAACGGATAAGGGTGAAAACGTGTGGTAAGAGCGCACGACGCTTTTGAGTAATCAAGAGTGTGGATAAACCTTAGGGGTTGAAATGCCAGATATACCGACAATTAAGGGTTACTCGCTCAATGTCGGGGGGTAGGCAGATAGATTCCAAATGCAAATTTGGAACTAGATAAATGATAGAGACCATTTCTTCGGAAAGGGTACAGAATCCAGCTTATCGGTAAATAGTATTGGTTTTTTGAGACTAATCTAAGTATTTGGTGATTTCTTATTGAGACCCATAAAAAAGTTTTTTCTACTGAAAAGTATGTAAGTAAAATAAAACAAGAACACTATGACGATGAAAGAAATGATGGACGTGATGCCTCAAACTGGAAAAGTAGAATGGATTAGCATTCGTCCTGAAAAGCGGGGTGTCGTGAAAGCCATAGAGGAGGTGCAAGTGAATGTAGAAAATGGATTGGAGGGTGACCACTACGGTAAAAAAGGGGGAAAACGAATGATTACGCTGATTCAAGCAGAACACATCGCGACGGTGGAAGGTATCTTACAAAAAACGGTAGATCCAAAATTATTGCGTCGGAATATTGTTGTTTCTGGTATAAACTTGCTAGCACTAAAAGATCGTGTTTTTCAAGTCGGTGAGAGCGTACAACTCAAGACAACGGGACTTTGCCATCCATGTTCTCGTATGGAAACCAATTTAGGAGAAGGCGGCTATAATGCCATGCGAGGACATGGCGGCATTACTTGCATGGTGCTGAGAGGTGGAAATATTCGGCTAGGGGATGCCGTAAGGCTTTTAGTAGAGGAGGAAGAGAAAAAATAGGCGCATCAGGAAATTTTGTGGAGAGAAAAAATTATGTAACTTTCTCTCTCCACAAACCCCTTTCTAAATCACTCTTCATGCTTTACGTATGCAATCAATTCGGCGCAGCCCGAATAGTTGTACTTTCCTGTATCCAACAACCGACGTAGAAACTATCGCCTTCCTTCAAACCTCTTTGAAATATGTCCTCTCGACTTGGCATGTACTGTCTATAATTGGCAATATTTCTATTGGCTTCTCTAGCGACACTGGAATCTACGCGCTTGGCTTTGTTCCACATATCAATAGCTGGCCAAGTCACTTTCTGGCTCTCCCAACCTCTACCCGAACCACACAGTGGACCACTAGAAGCATAGAGTTTCCCGATCAGCATGTAGGGTGCTCCCCAGCCTTCGCGCTGACCCGCTGCGCGTAAAGCCCACTTTCTGGCTTCTGGAAAATTGCGAAGGTGAGAGTAATAGACTTTAGAGATGAGTAGCAGGCGATCTGCCTTCTTTTCTGTTTCGTCAGTGTCTTCTACGGATAGGCGGAAGAACTCAATTGCTTCGCTGTATCTCGCTTCCCGTAAGGCTTCCAGACCTTTTCCATAATTGGTGATAGTAGGTTCGGGGGCACAATTGGTATTACCGACTTCAATCACTTGTGCCATTTTCGGATCATCGTTCGGGCAACCACCCCATTTCAGGCGACTGAATACCAAAATGACTGTGTCGCAATCATCTTGGGCTGCCAAGAAATCGTTAAAGTACTCTTTTTTATAGTACTCACAGTCATAGAAGTCTTTCACGACCTCAAATGCTTTTAATCTTTCTAATGCATACTCCTCCACAATTTCCCAACGCTCACAATAAGGAGCTTTACAATTTTCTAAACCAATAGGAATAATTTCTCGAATAAATTGCTCGTATTTTTTGGCTTCTGCTTCCTTGATCTCTTTATCAAAATACAACTCGACCAAGAGAGAAGTAAAAGGATTGATCACAAAATCATTGGTTTTTAGTCCGTCTATCTCTATGGCTTTCTTAAAAAGTTCATAGATTTCTTTCTTGGACTTGCGGTCATCGTATTTGTAGTAGTAATCAAAAGCACGACGTGCATTCACATAGCCACCTTCTGGATAGCAAGCTTCCAATTGGTCGTACATCTCAAAAACAGCATCTATATACTCTTCTTTGGTAGCTTCATCTTCGGTTTGCCGAATGAAAAACTCGTAGAAATAAATACCATCCGAATAAACTGTATTGCGCTTCCCGTCCGCAGCGGGTGCGGCTTCATATACTTTTTTCCAAAGTTCAAAGGCACGATCCAGTTGGTTCAACTTCAGGGCATCGCGGTACAATACATAGGTATCTAAAAGTTCTTCTTCATTGGGTGCATCCGAGAATTTTGGACAAGGACTTAGACCTTCTTCCACGGATTTTTCGGCTGGCTTTGGTTCTGTTGTTGCTACTTCTTCTGCTACTTTTGGTGTACAAGTCGCCAATAGGGAGAACAGGAAAAAAAGTAAAAAGGAAAAATCGTATTTCATTATTAGTTGTAGTTTATTACCAACTCATGTTACGTAAGTAGCACTTTGTATTATTTGCAATTTGGTCGTTTGCGTAACATCAGTTACTAATTTTTGCTTCTCAATTACTTCTTTAGGATCGATACATACGGCAATAATAAAATAAAGTGATGAAATTTCAAATTTTGCTTGTCTACTTATGCTTCGCTGATTTGAAAATCAAAAAACCAAAATTTAATACTGTTTATACAATAAAAAATACCTTTTTGAAAAATTTTATTCCATAAAATTTTTCAAAAAAGAACTCTTGGACAGAGAGAAAAAATCAAACTTGAGAATTTTGATTCTTTCTCTCTGTCCAGAGGGGCAATTGAAATTTTTCGCAGAAAAATTTCAACTGTATGTAGCACTTCTGTTGCAAATTCATTTTTTCAAAATAGATTTGGTTCTCTGAATTTTTTTGTGGAATTATCAAAATCGACCTAATTTCTTTTAGAGAAAAAAGTGCCAAAAAGGCGTTAAAAACAAAATACTGTATGAGCCAAAATAAGGTGCTAATCAGAGCTGAAGCTTGGCGCAGCCCGTGAATAAAAGCTTGAAAAACAATACTTAGGGCGAGTTTGTTTTGTTTAGTCTTTTTGGTGCTTTTGCAACGCTAAAAAAGAAATTCAGTCTTGGCTTTTTTGGTTCTTTTTGTGCTAAGACAAAAAGAACATGTTATTTCCTGAAATCGTACAGCTAGATCACAAAAATTTTCAAAGAACCTTAATTTTTGTCTAAAACAAAAAACCACTAAACATCATCTCTCTTGTATTTAGTGGTTTTTGAAAAAGCGACTATTTCCCTTTACTTCACCCTCAGGCGTTGATTTGGATGGATCGTATCGCCGTCCAAATCATTCCAGCTACGAATCTGATCGACACTAGAACCGTAGGAACGCGCAATACTGAACAAGGTATCTTTTGACTGAACGGTATAATAGGTCGCCTTGTCTTTTGCAGCAGGAAGTGTTGGTGTAGAAAGTTCTGCTTCCAAATCCAATTCCTCAAATAGGACCTCTTCTTTAGGACGTTCTACCAAATCAACATTCGTCTCAACCGAAGGTATCGAAATGGGTTCTACTGGAATTTCTAGTTCATCCAAAAAGACTATTTCTTCCTCTTCCATAAAGTCCTCCTCCATATCTTCCTCTTCTAAACGTCCAAAATCAGGTGTAGGTACTGGAAGGGATTGCTCTTCTTCTACGACTTCTACTGTCTCTTTTGGCTGTTTTGCATTTCTTAAATTGGGCGTATCTGTCCGACGACCGCGCAACAATATCTGTTCGCCTACAGCGGGCTGCGTTCCTTCTTCCATTCGGTTGCGTTCATACATTTTATTCAAACGAATGCCGTACTTTTGAGCAATATCGAACATGCTCTCGCCTGGCATCACTTTGTGCCAGTTTTGCTTTGCTCGATTCGAGCTACGTTTGGGCTGCAAAAATACGCGCGTTCCCGTTTTCAATGTCCTAGAAGAATTGGTCAATAATTCGTTGTAGCGAATCAATGAATTGACGGAAATGCCCGTTCTTTCACTGATTTTATTCAAATTTTCACCGTCTAGCGAATGCGTGACTTTCACATCATTCACAGAGGAAATGATTGCCAATTCAGACATTCGACTGTCTGGACGCACTTCAGGTTCTGTAATGACGACGGGCTGATTTACTTCCAGTACTTCTGCTGGCACTTGCGATTCTACTTGATCGTAACGATATAATTCGTAGCGTTCAATCACAGATATCAAATCGCTTGCATAAGTTGGACTGGTCGCATAACCTGCCTGGCGCAAACCTCTCGCCCAAGCCTTATAGTCATCGGGTCGCAAATAGTATAAATGCTGGTAGCGTGGCTTCTTCAAAAACTCGGAATGTGCCAACCAACTCTCTATCTCTTTGTCATATTTTCGGAAGCAAGATTTGCGTAATCTACCTCGATTATCGTAATCGTCGTCTTCTTTGTAGAAGGTTTTGCCGACCCAATCACCACCGCATTTGATGCCGAAATGATTGTTGGCTCTTTGCGCCAATTTACTTCGCCCGAAATTAGATTCTAAAATTCCTTGCGCGAGTTTAATGCTGGCAGGAATACCCGTTCTTTGCATTTCGCTTTGAGCAAGATCACGGTATTTTTCAATGTATTTTGTAGGAACGGTATTAGCGGAAAGGCTAAAATGGAACAGCATACCTACAAACAGAATTTGCAACGACTTTAGCATTTTATTACAAGTTTAAGGGTGAATATGTCCACTTAACATCTAAAAATTTTTCGAGACGGGACATACGTAAATAAGAGTGTGTTTAGATTTTATCTTAGTCGAAATATCTGAATGTAAAGTATGAATGTATAGGCTTTGTAGTTTAGATTGAGTTCAATGATTCAAAAGGGTACTAAGTTTATACCCCTCTAAGAGTATGTTTTAATTTTTGAAGCACGATTTTTACAAAAAATTAAATATCTGATAATCAATAAGTTAACTCTGTTTTGACGTGTTTTATGTATCTTTGATATAATTAAATTTGTGAAATCAAGCTATATACTAATT
>JBCCRX010000399.1:0-5976 GCA_039201015.1 Bacteroidota bacterium
ATCCAAGACTGTACCACTTTCTGCCAATATGCCGACCACTTTGAAAGAAGCGGCATCGTCGTGCGCCAAATCTTCATCATCTACAAAGCCGTGCGAACTTTTAAATTCATCGCCTATTTTCATGCCGAGTGTTGCAGCAATACTCGCGCCTATGGTCACTTCAAAATTTCTTTCCCAGATATTGCCTTGTGCTACACTGGCTTCATAAAAATCTAGTATATCTGTAGTTGTTCCAACAATGCGATAGCCACGATAAGAATCGCCCATGGAAAGTGGAATGGCTTTTTGGATGAGTGGATGTTTGGGATTGAGGAAAGGACGCGCTTCTTTGACCGTAATGTTGCCCGTTGGTGCATCAATGTGGTACATACTGCTCAAAATCAACTGAAGAGGACTTCCCTTTGCACCGACCACTAGATCAACGCCTGCCAGATTCTTGTCAAAGTTCTTTTGAATTTGATCTTCTAGCAAAAAAAGTAAGGAAATTAGACCTACTCCCAAAGCAAAAAGTAGAATACTTAAAAGCATGGAGAGTGGCTTGTAGGTAAGATTTTTCCAACTTAGTTGTAGCAGATTCATAGTGCAGACTGATATTTAATTTTGAGCGGATTTGGGCAGCAATAATTGAGTCTTTTAGATTTTGACAAAGATGGGCTTATCGACCCAATTTTTTAAAAGGTTAACTGCCAACAGATCAATAAAGTTGACAAGCTTATGCGTAAAAATAGCCACCAAGTATGAAGTCTAGTAGCGGCACTTACAAAGATGCTGCGAATAAGTCAAATTTCCAAAGATGGTCTTATCTGATCGAAGCACTAGAAAACTGCCCTGATTTTGAAGTTAAAAATGATCTACATTTCTCTAACAACCAAGACTTTGCGTAAATATTATCATTGGAAGATATATCTTCTTCTAGCTTCAGTACTTTGCGCTCAAAATCTTTTTTGTCCAAAGCAATCCGTTCGGTTTTCAAGTAGATGATCTTTTTTGCAAAACGAATCATGCTGTTGTAGCTCTTCTTCTCTTTAGTCGTCATTTTTTTGCTTCGAATCACATAAATACGGAGACTTTCCAAAAGCGAAATGAGTGCTTCTGTATTATTCATTTCATAATAACATCGAATCAGCAAGAGATTGCCTCCTAAGTAGTATTGGACTTCTGTAAATTGGACTTCTAATAATAAATCAGACGCTTTATCAAAATCCTCTCTGCAAGCATAATAAAATGCCAAACTGTAGTAATAGGCGTTCACTCGATGGCTTTCTATCAATCTATCTTTATAATCTTCAATAAAATGGTACGTCCAATTAAATTCCTTTAAATGACAACCCAAAGCAGCTATATTTTTATAATCCCAGCCCGCTATTCTGCCATTCACCAGTACGGTTTCATTTTTGACACTCTGCTGATAAATATCAAATAGTTCTCGCTGAAATTTTTGATCGCCTTTGTTCACTCGCGTGATGCAATAATTAGAAGCAAAATTGTATAATTCATTTAAGTTTTCGGGGGTGTACTGTTCTTCGTATGTCAATAAGAGTTCCTTCAACCTGCTGTAATGGCTAGGGTTTTCAATATCATCCAGCATCTTTACTATGGTATAGTAAGCAATAATGGTCGGAGCATCTTTGTAGCGATCTTCATTGGCTGCGATATGACTTTCAATATGCTTTAAAAAGGTGAAATCGTAATTGGCATTTACAATCCATTCATGTGCTTTCAGATGGCAGGCTTGTCGTAATTTGGATATAATGTAGAAATCATCTAAAGCATGTATCAGTTGCTGCCCACTTTTTTGGTCTGCACTGTTGATGTGGCTCACAACATAATCTCTTTTTAAATCATAGTAACGGAAAGTATGATAGTAGTAGTTGTCGTCCGGCTTAGGATGATCTTTTAATGTACGCTCAAACAGTTTGGAGCGATTCGTAAAGACGTCCAACTGATTACTGTGGTATGCTTCTTCCAAGGTAGCAAGCGGTTCCGCAAAGTCTTGTGCTTCTATTTTTTCGTAAGCCAAAAAACGGTGATACAAACGCATCAAATAAGACATCACATTTTGAAGACGCTGCTCTTCAAAAGACTCCTTAGGAAATAGTTTATTGAATATTCGCTCTCTGGTTAGTAAAGCTGGTTTCTCTTTTTCAAAGGCGATGAAAATCAAATTGAGTAGCTGAATGGTCTTGTCGTGTTGATTGAAATAAGGAGAGTTGACAAATTTAGAAAAGCGATCTCTTGCTCGATGATCCAAACTTTCAAGTCTTTTTATCAATCTACTTTGACGCATAATTTTTTATTGAATATATTATCAAAACAGAAAACAATCCTTATTCATGAAATAAACAACTAAAAATCAGTCTATTGAAACAAAACAGATAAGCAAATATAGTACAGTTTTGGAAGCTATTGTACTTAGGTGAGGAGGAATTTTGTATGATATTTGTATCAACAAAGAAAAAAACGACTTATTATCAACAAATTAACGAACATATTTTAAACAAACACGACTTATTATCGGCAATTACAATCTCATGAACATTAGGTAAGGGCATCTATCAAGATGCCCTTTCTTTATTTAGGTATATTTACGTTTTGAAATTTTCTTTTGTTACAAAATAGATTACATTTTTTAATATATGATTTCGTCATTCGGATATTCTACAATTCAGCGCGAACGGACTGAATGTATTCAATGGATTTATTTGAGATTTCGGCAATTTGCTCGTCATTCATAATATTCAGTCTTAGCAGGGATTTTATCATTTCCACCTTCTCTTGCGTGATGCGTTCTTTCTCTTGCTCTACGAGAAACTTTTCTTCTGTAATTTGCTCTTTCTCTCGTGCAATCTGCTCTCTTTCCTCTTCCGCAATGGCTTTCTCTTGTGTAATTCGTTCTTTCTCCTGCTCTACGAGAAACTTTTCTTCCGTAATTTGCTCTTTCTCTCGCTCTGCAATGGCTTTCTCTTGTGCAATTCGTTCTCTTTCCTCTTCTGCAATGGCTTTCTCTTGTGCAATTCGTTCTCTTTCCTCTTCTGCAATAGCTTTCTCTTGTGCAATTCGTTCTCTTTCCTCTTCTGCAATAGCTTTCTCTTGTGCAATTCGTTCTCTTTCCTCTTCTGCAATAGCTTTCTCTTTTTTTGCTCTTAAACGCTCTTCTGCAAGTACTGCCTTCGCCTCTTCCAATAATGCCATTTCCTGCGCAAGTCTCTCTCTTTCTTCTTTGATGCCTTTCTCTATTCCTTTTTTATAAAGAAAATCTTGTTCTACATCGTACTCTAAGATCATATCGGATATTGTTTGTATTGTTGTTTCTTGCAAATTACGCAATCTCGACAAGATAATCAACTGGTTCATGTACTTTTTGAAGTCACTCTCAGAAGTAGCGGCTGCTCGGAGTTCCTTAACTAAATGCCGGAGCACAGCTTCTGTTCGCTCTTCTTCGTAGTTGCTCAACAAAGCCAAAAGAATAACTTCTGGTATCTGAGAACTCAAAAGTTGAGTCGTATTCAATTCATGGACGCTGAGTAGTTCAAAGCCAGAAAAGACCTCTTTACCTTCTAGTTTGGAGCGCATCCTAGACTTTTTTTGCCCCAAATAAATAACGACATGCTGTATGGGAAGTTTATATTTTCGGTAAATTAGGGCGTGGTATTCCATCATCCGATAGATGATTTCATGGTCGTCCTTGGTTTGCACTTCTAGGTGAAGTATGCCTTTCTCTTCTTCTTCCGTAATGATCTGATATAGAAAATCTGTTTCTCGTTCGAGTGTTCTAGCAAATTTATTCGGTATAGCCTGAATGGATTTAATCTTCAAGCCTAGTTCTTGCTCTACCAAAGGAAGAAATAGCCCCTCTGCATTTTCCTTGAAAATACGATCATATATATTGCCTTCTTTTTTTGATTTGCCTTGTTCTGCCATACTTTGGTGGTCTCTTTACTGTCGTAAAAATGAAGTATCTATTACTGTAAGTTGATTTTTTGAAATATGCTACTGATGCGACAAAGGCGTGAGGCTAATTATGTAACGTTGATATTAACTAGCTCGTCATTCTGCAATATGATACTCTTTAATTTTTCGATACAGTGTTCTTTCCGAAATTCCCAATTCCGTTGCTGCATCTTTTCTTCTGCCATTGTGTTTTTTGAGTGCTTTTCGAATCAAATTCTTCTCGTTGTCCGCCAAAGATAGGCTTTCTTCTACTTCTTCTACTTCTTCCACTTCATTGTAGTGCTGTTCTTTCTGACGAGGGAGTACAATTGGTTTATTAAAGTCTTCATCATAAGTAGAAGCAGAAGAATTCGTTTGGAAGCGATCCAAGTCGCTATAAGAAGCACCATTATTATAATCGCTCTTTGGGCGAGGATAATAGTATTCCGAACTAGGGGCTACACTAGCTTCTAGACTTTTCATATCACGTATATCTGGCACACTCAAATCATTGCGCTGTATGAGGTCAAAAACCAAAGATTTCAAGTCATTGAGGTCGTTCTTCATATCAAAAAGGAGCTTATACAATATTTCCCTTTCTTGAAACTCGCTTTTTTCGTTCTGTCGGCTAGGAATGGGTAGATTGCGATTTAAAATATGCGGAATAAAACGCAAAAGCCCTTCGGCATCAATCAATTTTTCTTCCGACAAAACAGAAATCTGCTCCACTACATTTCGCAGCTCTCGAATGTTACCTGGCCAACTGTAGTTTTCGATCATCAACTGCGCACGATCATCCAATTGCACGGGCGTGGCGCGGTACTTCTCCGCAAAATCGACGGCAAATTTCCGAAAGAGCATGTAAATATCTTCGCGGCGCTCGCGCAAAGGCGGCACAAGAATCGGTACCGTATTTAAACGATAGTACAAATCCTCCCTGAACTTTCCTTGCTTCACTTTTTCAAATAGGTTCACATTGGTAGCCGCTACGACCCGCACATCTGTTTTTAAAACCTTGGAAGAACCGACCCGCAAAAACTCACCAGACTCTAAGACTCGCAATAAGAAAGCCTGCGTCTCCAAAGGCATTTCCCCAATTTCATCTAGAAAAATAGTACCGCCATCCACTGTTTGGAAATAGCCTTTTCGTTCACCCGTCGCACCCGTGAAAGCACCTTTTTCATGTCCGAAGAGTTCTGAATTGATCGTGCCTTCTGGTATAGCGCCACAATTGACAGCAATGAAATTGCTGTGTTTTCTACTGCTAAGCGCGTGAATGATTTTAGAAAAGGCTTCCTTCCCTACGCCACTTTCTCCTGTGATTAAGACGCTCAAATCGGTATTGGAGACGCGTACGGCTGTACTCAAAGCCCTGTCTAAAGCTTCTGAGCGACCAATGATTCCGAAACGCTGTTTTACTGCTTGAAGGTTTGCCATTGTATATTGAAATAAGAAAGAAGGCTGATTTACTATTGAAATCATACAAATACGAAGTACTTACAACTTAATTGATTATGAATTTACTACGACTAATTACTCCACTTCAAATCTGTTCGCTGAATTGCTGTGCTTGAATAATATTCTTTGAAGCAATAACCAAATGTTGCAAAACACCCAGCAAAACAGGAATCTGGTCTATGGAATAAATATGATTGTCAACAAAAAGTGTCGTTTGCTTCAAAGACATAAATTTCCAGTTTGTGCCCGTCGTCGAACAACCGTACAAGATAGGAAAATCATATCCTTCTTGTTGATTATATTTTTGAACACCGACCAATTGCGCTGCACATTGGGCAGTACCGTAATCTTGATCATTCTTTTTTGCTGCTACTGCTATGAAAATCGGAGCTTCTACAATTTCCATGATCTTTCCAAAGGATAATAAGTAATCGCATTCTCCATTCAAACCACTTTCAGGCTCCACGTTCAATTCTCTGCCAGCATAAATCGTAATGTTATAATCGTTTAGACGGCTCAATTCTGCTAAAACAGGTGCCACCAAACGCTCTGAACGTTCTTTTTCACTTCCATAGCGCAGTTTATGTG
>JBCCRX010000400.1:0-5963 GCA_039201015.1 Bacteroidota bacterium
AGGCTTTTTAACATTCATGCAGTGGTGCAAAGCAGAAAAGATTAAGTATCTTTTCAACGGAATGAACCGCTAGCGGATGGGTTGCCAAAAGGAAAAAGAACAAGTAAAATGGGGAGGTTATATTTTACAAATTCCCTAAAGAGTTTCTTCAAATTCTTTGCGAAAACTTTGTGCAAGCCTGACTTCAAATCTTGAGAGTGTTAATTGTAGATGATAAGTGCCTCCTATTTTGGCAAATAAATCGAGAACATCTAATGACCTACGACCAGTTAATGCTTTTGCTAAAGAGTCCAGAAGAACGCAAAGTCAATTTGGGCTTGGCGCAGTTGATAAAAAAGTATGAAACTAAAGTTTGGAGTATTTTAAGAAACCAGTACGCTTGCAAGAACAAAGAAGATTTTGATAGCTGCTTCTACGATGCTTTGCTCACTTTGGAAGATCAAGTCAAAAAAGACAATATTAAAGAAGCGAGCGAATCCAAACTCGTCAGTTTTCTAATCAATACGACCAGAAACAAATGGACGAAGTACAGCACCAATCCTGAAAAAAGCAAACTGCAATTTTCAGATACGATTTTTGATTTTTTTGCAAACAAAGAAGATACGACCGCTCGCACTAGTATTGCCACTTTGCAGTTGGCGATTCAAAACATTATTGAACAACTCGGAAGTCCGTGTAAAGAACTGATTCGATATTCTGATTACTTTACGCCGCCTAGTGAAAGTAAGGCGCAGCGAAAGAAAAATGAAAACAAGCTCTCTCACCAAGAAATTGCGGAAGAGCTAGACTATGGTACGGCTAGAGACTCCATACGCGCAACGGGTAGATGTATGGATCGCCTCAAGCGCAGTGTAAAGCAAGCACTAGAGACTGACCCAAATGTTCAATCAATCATCAACGAATATTTAGGATTATCATGATAGATTCAAAGATAATAGCATTCATCCAGAAGACGTTACCCGAGGAAGAAATGAAAGCCTTCCGAGAGGAACTCAACAGAGATGCAGCAAAAGCCGATGAAGTGAGAAGGGCTGCCCTCGAATTACTGGTGGTAGAAAAATTGGAGCATCAGTCCAGTGCAGAGCAAGCAGAGCGATTCAAAAAAATTCGTAATTTGGCTAATACGGAGCAAAAGCGATCGGCTCGCATCAGAAGAATGACTTGGATCAGTGCCGTGGCGGCGGTTTTTTTGGCTTTGGTCATCATTCGGGTGGCCTTTTTAAATTCAAATCCTCCTTCTTTAGCAGACAATTGGGAAAATGTAGAATGGAATGAAGTTCGCACCAAATCTTGGAATACAGAAAATACCCTAAATGCGCAAAATCTAATTGGCGATTGGGTGACCAGCATTCGAGATAAAAATGGAGTCGGCATTTTACTGAAATTAAATATTCCCTCCGAGCGGGAATTTTACTTGGAAAGTACTTTTTTTTCAAATATTGTCCAGCCCAACAGGGACATTGTTTCCGCTACTGGTACATATAGCTTGAAAGGAGCACAAATCCTATTTGAAATAGACAAAAGCAGCATCCAACCAGAGCAGCAAGGCGATGATTTCGGTTTCGTGACAGCGGCAGTGGAGCAATGGTTGAAAACAAAACCCTTATTTGATTCTACTGCTTTGGAGGTCGTGCGATTGACGGAGGAAGAATTTGCGGTGATGTACGAAAGTGGGAAAGGCTTTATTTGGGAAAAACCGAAATAGCAAAAAAAAATGACGCTTGATAATAAAAAATATACTGTGGGGCGAGCAGGCGATTTTTTGGTGGGAAAGGCTTTTCCAATGGTCGGCCGAGAACACGCCACACTCGAAATCAATCAAGGCATTGCAACAATTACTCCAGTGAAGCCAGGCAATAGAATCTTTGTAGAAGGATTCAGGGTAAAGCAAAAGCGACTAGAGGGAACAGAGGAAATTTGCTTAAGTCGCCCAAACGGTTTCTCTTTTTATCTAGATCATTATTTCCAATTTGAAAACGGATTAATCGTTGCCGAGAAGAAAAATTTTGACTTTACGAGAGAGTTTGATCGTTTGAAAATGACTTACGATCGACTGAAATCAGAAGAAAGAAAAATTGACCTGTCCAAGCAAATCTGGCAAATAATGCCCTTGCTTTTATTATCTGTGCCAGGTGTAATTACCTCCATTTTCGGGAATGAAAAATTTGGCGGAGCAATGATAATTATCGGATTTCTAGCACTGATCGCTACTCGACTAATCATTGTTCCCAAAATAAATCAAAAAAACACAAAGAAAAATAAAGATTTATCTGTCGCTTGGGAGGAACAATATATATGTCCCAAATGTAGGAAGCCTCTTGGCAAAGAAAATAGTTGGAAAAGCCTCAAAAACCAAGGCGGTCACGTGTGTGGCGCTACTTGGTAATATTAAAAAAACATAAAAAATTATACGCATCATGACACCTTCTATCAGTTTAAATAAAAAAGCAAATAAAATATTGAAAGTCTATTTTCCTGAAATTGCAAAACTCTCCGGTGCATTTGCTGGAGGAATTATTGGCTCTAACATTCTTGATACGCTATCAAAATTTAAAAGTAAGGCAGACCATGACAAGCCAGAAGAACTACCGTATGAAGAGCCAAACTTAGAGCTCCTTGAAGAAAACACCAGCTACCATTTGGAAGTGGTGAATTTGGAATCAGGGATGAACTTTGAGGCGGCTTTCCGTTTTGCTCGATCCATCGCCAGCAGCAACGGCATTTTTGAATACAATGGGGAATGGTATTCGACGCTCACGAAAGAAGAATTGGCATCTTTGAGCGATTCACAAAAAGCAGCTTACGCAGAAGCGGTGAATGAAACCATTGAGCAAGGAGAAGCGAAAGAGGTATTACTAGAAGAAGCAACCAAAGAAGACTTAGGCGACCTGCTAGTCACGGCAACAGAACCCGTCGCAGCCTCGGAACATCAGTACGATCTAAATGGTGACGGCGAACTGGACGGCGCTTTGGTCAATCTAGACGGAGACGAAGATGCTGAAGTTGTGTATGATTGGGGTAGCGGAGAATTGGTGGCTTTCGTGGACACAGAAAATGACGGTATGATTGATGCCTTGTATAACGTCCTAGAGGATGGAAAGCTGGAATTCGTAGCAGAATTAGAAGACCCCATACCTGCGCCTAAGATGCCCGTTACTCAGTTAAGAGACTTGAATCACAATGACGGCATTATTGACTCAAAACTCTACGATACAGACGGCGATATGATAGCTGATCGAGTAGATGTGGATTTAACAGGCGACGGCAAATTTTCAAAGGCTTACATAGACACCAATGGCGATGGTAGTTTGGACACCGTTGCGGATATTATTGATGGTCAACTGGCCAATATCGCAGAACTCAATACGCCACTCCATGCACCCGAATTGCTAGCAATTGCCGAGGGGATGAACAAACCGCAAATCAAGGAGCAAGCATACGAGGAAACGAACGAATTATTAACAGCGAACGAAGATACAATCGAAGGAATGGACAATGAAGCCGATATGTCAGATTGGTCGGAGGAGGTGATTTAGTACAGTGTTTCAAAAGTCATTTATAATTTTGAGAAGCGAGAAAATCATAGATTTTCGAGCTTCAAAAAAAACCTCTATCGCCGTCAAAGAGGGCGGCGAACAAGGGATGAGGGAGACCAGATTTCCGAAGTTCTGAAAACTTCGGAAATCTATTCAAACCACTTCCAACACGCAATTATCATCTATGAAACACGCCAGAATAGAAGTGCAGAGAACAGCACAAGAATTCATTCTAAAAAATGAACCCAAGATAGAGCACATCATCGGTAGAAAGGCGGTCTCCAAGCAGGCGCGCTATGCTATCGAAACCAGTGATCGAAGCATCGGTAGGAATCATTGTAAGATAGAAATTAGAGCATCTACTCAAGGTCTTGTCTTTCTATTGACTACCTTAACATCTGCTCAAGGTAGCTATCGTACGATTCTGAAGAGGAGGAAAAAGCAGCTAAAAATATATCCGAAAGATCAAGTTTATTTACAAGATAGAGACATCATTGAGATTGGAGCAAACAACTTGCGCCTTCAATTTTGGGAACCCATCGAAAACACAATTACTAAACCAAAAGCCTAGAAGTGAAAGCATCTATTCATATTTATCCTCCTTTGTATATTTGTGCAGTAGGACAGCGCAAGCAGAATGAAGATTATATCTATCCACTTCCGCAGCAGGCGAGTATTGAAGATCGTTTATTTATCGTAGCCGATGGAATGGGAGGAACCCCCAAAGGGGAAGTAGCGAGTCGCTTGGTGGTGGAAACTTTTGTTCGCCAATACCAAACCCAAAAAATGCCAACAATTAATCAACCGTTTCTCTCCAAAAGCATCCAAGCGATGCAATCCGAACTGGATGATTACATCCAATTACATCCAGCGTCTTCTAATTTAGGCAGCACCATAGCCGTACTGCAACTACATGCCAAAGGCGCGAGTATCGCACACATCGGCGATAGTCGAGTGTACCATATTAGAGGCGAAAAAGTCTTGTTCAAAACCAAAGATCATTCCTTAGTCAATGAACTAGTAGATCAGCAAGTCATTACGGAGGAAGAGGCAGTACATCATCCCAAACGCCATATACTGACGCAAGCCATTCAAGGCGGCGCGCAGCAAAAACCCGTTTTCAGCCAGCATCACATCAAGGAAAATATACTTGCGGGCGATTATTTTTTCTTGTGTTCGGACGGTATCTTTGGAGGACTTTCAGAAGACGATTTATTGAAATTACTTTCGGATGCTTCCAAAAAAGATGAATACAAAATGCAGCAAATCAAAGCAATTTGTCAGCAGCATTCAAGCGATAATTATAGTGCCTATTTGATAAAAATTAAAAGGGGCATGCCAACATCTATCTTTTCAATTTTTAATCCATTGCTACGATGACCAAGGAAGAATTTTTTGAGCCTTGAAAACTATAAAACCACTCTACATGCAAAACACAATATTTCTTATCCTCGCCGCCTTCTTATTATCCAATAAAATGAATGCGCAAGGAGAAACCTACGCCTTGATCGTAGGTATCGCAGATTACAAAAATACTTCAATGGAAAATGGTGATTTGCGATATACTCAAAATGATGCCTTGAAATTCTACGATTTCCTTAGAAGTAGCAAAGGCGGAAGCGTTCCTAAGGACAATATTGCTTTTTTAAAAAACCAATCTGCTACTAAAGCGAACATCAAAAAATACCTCCACCAATTGTTCACAAAAGCAAAAGATAGTGACCGAATCATCTTCTATTACACGGGACATGGTATCGGAAATTACATCATTCCTTACGATGCAAGCAAAGAAAGAAATTCGTTTTTGAGCTACGGAGACCTAAAAGCAGCTTTTAAGAACAGTCGGGCTGACGTAAAGCTCTGTATCATAGATGCTTGCTTTTCCAATAGTTTAAAAACCAAAAATAATAATGGCATACAAAGACGTTCTGCGGAGACCATAGATTCAAATGAACAAATCGCTATCATGGTTTCTTCGCAAGATTATCAAACTTCGAGAGAATACCGCGCCTTGAAGCAAGGTGTGTTCAGCTATTTTTTGATCAATGGCTTAGAAGGTCGAGCAGACAAAGACCGAAATAAACTGATTACGATTGCCGAGCTGCACGAATACGTTTACAAGAATGTAAAGATATACACTCAAAATCAACAAATTCCACATACGTTCGGACGTTTTCCTAAAGATATGCCTGTTTTGCGTTTGAACTAGTTGGATGTAAAAGGTGTCCTTCAGACATTGAAAATTTGGGATTTTGATAGTAGCTATTTCTAAAGTGGCTGCTAGTTAGTACCGTGTAAACTAAGTTTCTTTGTATTTTAAATAGGGGAGTTTGAGGTAGAAAAAAGGGTTTTAGAAAAACCTTTTTTCTCCCTCACCCCTTTTTCGCCGCTGTCTTCGACGGCGGCAGATAGGTTTTTTGAAGCTCG
>JBCCRX010000401.1:0-5944 GCA_039201015.1 Bacteroidota bacterium
AGACAAAATTAATCTAGCTATTCAACTCGGCAGCATCGCGCTTACAGCGCTCGCTGCCACGTGGTGGTCTTGGTGGGCAGACAAAATTTATGGTGTTGTTTTACAACACCATATATTTTGTCTGCCCTCCAAGACCACCACGAGGCAGCGAGCGCTGTAAGCGCGATGCTGCCGAGTTGAATAGCTAGATTAATTTTGTCTAAGTACTTAAGTAGGTTTACCTAATTATTTAGGCAATAAACCTGTGTAAAGTGTTCATTATAAACAATTTAAACAAATAAACAGCTTAAACAAATAGGTAGAAGTACTTACTTAAATAAACTATATTATATAAGACATAAAACAAGCCTTATGATAGAGCAATTGCAAGATCAACAACTGAAACTGAAACGAATTTACGTCAAAGCCGCTTTACCCGAAGAACTAACACCACTGCGCGCCTTGGCGAACAACCTTTGGTGGTCGTGGCAAAAAGAAGGGATTGAATTGTTCAAAAGTATTGCGGGCGAAGAAGTTTGGCAGTCCGATGAGATTCGATACAACCCACTGACCCTACTAGATAGTATTACTTATGAAAAAGCACAAGAACTAGTAGCGAATAAGAACTTTATGAAGCAGATGAAAGCTTTGGATAAAAAATTCAATGCTTACCTTGCTACTGCTCCAAAACAGGACAGCCCTAAAATTGCTTACTTCTGCATGGAATACGGTCTGCACATCTCTTGTCGATTGTATTCTGGTGGGTTGGGTGTGCTGGCAGGTGATTTTATGAAAGAAGCTAGCGATATGAACGTCAATATGACGGGCGTAGGTTTGCTTTATCGCTATGGCTACTTCCAACAGGCACTTTCTATCAATGGCGACCAAATCAATAATTATCCTTCCCAAAAATTCACCAAGCTGCCACTGATTCCATTCAGGAATGAGCAAGGCGAATGGATAAAAATCAGTGTCAATTATCCAGGTAGGAAGATTTACGCTAAGGTCTGGAAATTGATGGTCGGGAGGATTGCCATCTATCTGCTGGACACGGATATAGATGAAAATAGTTGGGAAGATCGCAGCTTGACTCACAATTTGTATGGCGGAGATAACGAACACCGCTTGAAGCAAGAAATACTTCTGGGAATTGGTGGCATGCGCGCTTTGGAAGCAGCTAATGAGCAGTTCGAGGTCTATCATTTGAACGAAGGTCATGCTGCTTTTCAAGGTTTGGAGCGTCTCAATATGCTCATGAAAGACCAACAACTTTCCTTCGAAGAAGCTAAGACTCTCGTTCGATCCTCTGCACTATTCACAACGCACACACCTGTACCTGCGGGGCATGATTATTTTTCCGAGCAGTTACTGCGTAGCTATTTGTGGGAGTACGTTCATGATATGGGAATTCCGTGGGAAGACTTCATTGCGTTGGGAAGAATAAATCCTAAAGACGGAAATGAATTGTTTTCGATGAGCTATTTAGCGACTCGCCTTTCGCAAGAAGTGAATGGTGTGAGTAAGTTGCACGGCACAGTTTCTCAAAAAATGTTCAGTGCAATTTATCCAGGTTACAATTGGGAGGAAGTACACGTTGGCTATGTGACCAATAGTGTCCATTACCCTACTTGGATTGCAAATGAATGGCATGATGTGCTTTCCAAAAATAATCCAGAGAAATTTCTGGAGCATCAATCTAGCCAAAATGCTTGGAAGGTCATTAATAAGCTATCAGATGAGCAGATTACGACAGTTCGTAAAAGCCTGAAAGCAAAACTTTTAAAGCACGTGAAGTACGTGGTACAGAAGGACATGACCAAGCGAGGAGACAGTCCCCGACATATATTTGAAGTTTTGAACAACATTAATGACAATGCCTTAATCTTTGGTTTTGCTCGTCGTTTTGCGACTTACAAGCGAGCGCATCTGTTGTTCACCAATTTAGAGCGACTTTCCGAGATCGTGAATGATCCTGAGCGCCCTGTCATGTTTGTTTTCTCTGGTAAAGCACACCCTGCCGATCAAGGTGGACAAGCTTTAATTAGAGAAATTATCCAGATTTCTAAGCGTCCTGAGTTTTTGGGAAAAGTCATTTTCTTGGAAAACTACAATATGGAGTCTGCCAAACTATTGGTGCAAGGTGTAGATGTGTGGCTGAACACGCCAACTAGACCCAAAGAAGCTTCTGGAACAAGTGGTATGAAAGCCGCGATGAATGGAGTCACCAATTTTAGTGTACTTGATGGTTGGTGGGCAGAAGGCTATCGGTCAGATGCTGGTTGGGCACTGCCTTTGGAGCGTACTTACAAAGATCAGAATATCCAAAATGATCTTGACGCAGAGACCATTTATAATACACTAGAAACGGATATCATACCGACCTATTTTGATCGAAATGAAAAAGGCATTTCCCCTTCTTGGTTAAGTTACGTCCGCAATATAATGGTAGAAGTAGCACCCACTTTCACAATGAAGCGAATGATGGATGATTATCTAGACCGTTATTATCGCAAACTGCAAGGCACGGGAGCAAAAATGAGTGCCAACAACAATGAAGCAGCCGTGGATTTGACTTCTTGGAAAGCAGAAATGCAAGAACATTGGAATCAGATTTATGTAGTAGATTTGCAAGTAATAGATACGGAGAATCAGTCGCTTAAATTGGGGCAGCATTTTAAGCCAATCATCAAGCTGGATTTGAATGGTGCGAAACCAGAGGAAATTGGTTTGGAAGCGGTTTTCTTCGAGCGAGTTACGGAGCAAGAATTAGAGTTGAGAATGGCAGAAGAACTAAATTTTCAATCTTTGGATGGCAACATCGCTACCTTTTCCGTGGATTTACCGATGAGCATATCTGGCGTCTATGAATATGGTTTCCGATTGTATCCAAAGCACAAAAATCTAGCGCATCGCCAAGACTTTGATTTGGTACGTTGGCTGTAGGATTACCCTTAGAGCATGTTTGGAGTATTATCTTCCTGTGAACCAACATTTTACGAACTTGACTTTGAAAATCATAGCTCGTTTATCCCGACCGTGTCCGCCTTACCGTGTCCGCCTCAGGCGTGAGGCGTGAACCGCAAACTATTGATTTACAGTTCGATCCTGCTCCAAACATGCTCTTAATCAGGTGATAATGTTTATAAGCTATCAAAGGGAGTCCTCAACTCCCTTTATATTTTGCCCTTTGGTCGGGTGTCATATCTACTAGCTTGACTTTCTCTGAGATTTGTAGTAAATTGGGGAGTTCTTGGTGAAAAGAAAACAGGGGAATAAACAAACTTGTCAATAGTTAAGGAATGAAAAAACAATAACTTCCGATTCTTGGAACTGATCTTTCGCTCCCATTTTGAACTTGAAAAACCTTGTGTCCGCCTTAAGTGGATTGCGCTTTTTGAAGAACAGAATGGAAACAACATCTCTAGCGCTAGAATCTGAATTTATTATTTCATCATTCCTAGTAATCAATCTATTTTAAAGATCGACCAATTTACTATAGAGAAAAATTTTCTTTTTAGAAGAAGTGTGTATAGGGACGAGGTGTTAGTGAAAGGTCATTAATAAATTGAGCCAGAAAAAGCAGTTATTTTGAGTAGCTAAGAACAATTTTAATGGTTTAAGTTATTATTGAACTTTCACTTAAAAGATAAATTGGATAAACTTGTCGAAAAATTAGGGAATATGACTTTTGTATCAGAGGCATTAAGAAAGGAAAGAGAGATTTATTATCCTGACTCAGACGGAAAACCCATGGCAGATAATACCTTACAGTTTAGCTATATTGTTGGTATCAAAACCAATTTAGAGATTCTCTATAAAGAAGAAAACGTGTTCGTGGCAGGCGATTTGTTTTGGTATCCCGTGGAAGGAAAGCGAAATATTGTAGTAGCCCCTGATGTCTTGGTGGCTTACGACCGACCAAAAGGCTATCGCGGTTCTTACAAACAGTGGCAGGAAGAAGATATTGCTCCTAAAGTAGTTTTTGAGGTTTTGTCTCAAAGCAATACCACCATGGAGATGATTCGAAAAGCGGGTTTTTATGATCGGCATGGTGTAGAAGAATTTATCATTATTGATCCGTATAATATAGATTTCGTGGTCTATACTAGGCAGGAAGGCGTTTTAAGGGAAACAGATGTGACTGGCTCTAGCTGGAAAAGTAATGTTATGAATGTTACAATGGAAAAAGGAGAAGAAGATGTTCTTTTCTACTTTCCTGACGGCAAGCCTTTCCGAAGCCCAGAAGAATGGAATGCGATGTATGAAGAAGAGATAGCTGCAAAAGAGAAAGCAGTTTCAGAAAAAGAAGAAGAACGTTTGGCAAAAGAAAAAGCAGTTTCAGAAAAAGAAGAAGAACGTTTGGCAAAAGAAAAAGCAGTTTCAGAAAAAAACCAGGCACTTACAGAAAAAGAAAAAGAACGTCAAGCAAAGGAGCAAGCACTTGCGGAAAAAGAACGGGAGCGACAAGAGAAGGAGAAACTGTTAGCAGAATTAGCTGCCTTGAAAGCACAACTAGGAAAATAGGGTAAGATGAATAACGATGAAAACTGACTGACGAAGTTTGCTAAGTGGGACGTGTTCTAGGAATAAAGAATCTCAATGCTACCAATGCTGAATCACAAAGCCCTCCATATAAAACGCCAACTTCGATAACTCAGGCGTGATTCGATATTCTAAAAGCGGAATATAACGCTTGCCGAATTTGTGCAAGACTTCATTTGATAAATACTAAGGCGGCAAAGCCGCTACCATAGTGTGAGAGAAAGGAGAGTGTAAAATACGCTCATTGTTTCTTTCAAATTGATAGCACTGATGAAATATTTTGCCAATTCCTTGCAAGCGTTGAGCATTTAGATACTAACCTCCAATCGCTTCTACCAATGCTTCCAGATTCCAAGCGTCTTCTACACGATATTCCCCAATTTTGGTGCGTCGCAAACTTGTCAGATAAGCACCACTATCAAGAGCTCTACCAAAATCATAAGCAAGTGAACGAATGTAAGTCCCTTTACTACAAGTAACTCGAAAGGAAACAAGAGGCATTTTAATTTCCGTCAAATCAAAATCGTAAACATGAACAGGACGTGCTTTGACCTCCACTTTCTCGCCTTTTCGTGCCTTTTTGTAGAGTGGCTGTCCATCAACCTTGATAGCAGAAAAAATAGGTGGAAATTGTTCCATAGTACCCAAAAACTGCTGACGAGTGCGTTCCAATAAATCCGTAGTAATGTGTTCCGTTTCAAAATGAGCATCCACCGCTGTTTCTGCATCGTAGGAAGGTGTGCTTGCCCCCAATTCAAGCGTTCCTGTATATTCTTTGAGCATACCTTGATACTTGGAAAGACGCTTGGTAAATTTTCCAGTACAAATAATCAACAATCCAGTTGCCATAGGGTCTAGCGTTCCTGCATGACCTACTTTTATTTTCTTAATGCCTAATTTCCTTCGGATGGCAGATCGAATTTTGTTCACTACATCAAAAGAAGTCCACTCTTGAGGTTTATCTACTAGTAACATGCTCCCCTTCTGAAAATCATAATTTGCAAGAGGATGATCGTCCTGATCCATTGATTCTATTTTGTTTAGGTCGTTGATGATGTTTACTAGATTTAATCGGCTTCTAAAACTATCATTTTCAATGGTATCATTCATTATCGAAGCCGAAGCTTCTTAAATAAATTGAACCACAGAAAGACAGCAGCCTAAGGTGGTTAAGAAGAGCACAAAGTAAATATGAAGGATCAAATGCTTGGCTTTGTGTCCTTTATTCCTTTTGTGGTTAGAAAAATATCCACAGGCAAGTGCTTGGACACATCTATTCTTGTGATTTATAACAGGACTATTTTCCGCCTCATTTCACTTTGAAAAGCCTTAGAGAACGTAGGCTATCTGCGGTTTTCAGAGCCAAATTATACGAAAAATATCCTCTGTTCTAATTTCAATAATAATTATGTCCAAGTACTTA
>JBCCRX010000402.1:0-5923 GCA_039201015.1 Bacteroidota bacterium
GGTTGTATCTAGTGCTTCTACTGTTCCATCGCCATCTGGATCGCCGTACAATACTACTGCTACATTTGGTATGCCTGGCTCGCCTTCGTCTTGGAAGCCGTCACTGTCTTCGTCTATCCACACGTAGTTGCCGATCGCGCCCAGGATAACATCATCACAATCAATCATCGGTGTCATAATATTGAGCAGGTCATCTGAACAGCCAGAACCTTGATTGAATAGGCGTACAATATAATCTGCATCATGCTCTAAACCTGTGATAGTAGCTGTTCCGCCTGTAACTAGGAACAAATCGCTCGCAGTAGCGGCAGCATCATAAGGAGAACCATCATATTCCGTAGCGCCTGCTGAACTTACGCCGACCACATCTGCATTCATGATGTTTGCAATGCTAATACTCGCGTCGTTGTTTGGTATGTCATTGGTACAAGTTCCTGAAGTGGAGGTTGGTGTATCCGAAGTAGGAGGTGCTGCTACACAAATTTCTACAGTGATAGAAAAGGGCGCACATTGCTGACCAGCTCCTCCACCGCTCAATAGAAACGTACCACAGGGAGCAGGTCCAGTAATTGTGATAGAGTTATTACAAGGCTCAAAGGTTATATCCGTTAACATTCCCTGTGGTGTCCAGTTACCGTCACATATAGCACCATTACATCCACTTAAATCCGTTAAAAAGATAACATCATTCACCGCAAAATCACCTATACATAAGTTACGATTGATTGTGCTCGTGCCTGGCGCTGGACAACATTCCGTAGCAATCGCTACCCCTTTTGGATCACCTCCACTCGGATTACCAATATTGAGGGTGGTAAGTTCTGGTAAAATATCTGTGCCCCCCATTGGATTAGCAACAGGTGTAGGATCAAATACCGTCAAACAATTTTCAAAGTTCCCTACATAAAGTAAGCCGGAAGACTCACTATACACAATCCCACGTGACCCAGAGAAGCCCTGTTCTCCATTCATCGTATTTGCAGTCCCCGTCGGAGCGCTTACTTCTGCAAGCAGCGTACCTGTAGGTGAATACTTACGAATGACCGCAGGATCTTCGGTACCAGTAAAATCATTGATAATAACATAGATATTGCCATCTTCGTCAACGTCAATTCCCATTAACCCAGGATCTGTAGTTGGGCCGCCACGTGAACCACTATTATCCGTATCAAACAGCGCTTGTCCAGCATTTGCAGGTGTAAAAGGAGTAGTGTACATAGATGGATCCAGTGAGCCACGATAAATCACGCCATTACGTCCAGCAGCATACCAGTCCGTATCAGTCACCGCAAAACCCCAGAAACCACGCGTTAAATTATCAGAAGGATGTATCTGCATAGAACCAACGACTGACCCATCACACAAATCGTAGGCAAATACTTCTGGCTCCTGCCCCGTAGCATTTACCTCCTGTCTCGGCTGATATAAAAGTCCGTTACGCGATTGGAAGTTAAAATGAAAACTAGTAATACCAGATAAGCCATTTGTCGTGACGTCTTCATCGCCATCACAATTAAATTTCCTGATATTTCCCATATTACCAAAATCATTATCTGCTCCAGTACGATTACCAATGTAGATATTACCATTAATATCTTGAGCTACGCTATGAGGATCCATTATGCCAGTTAGCCATGGGGTCGTTCCCGTTGAGAAGATTTCAGTTAGTCCTCCTGTTGTTGGGTTCACCTCAAATTTGTGGGTAACATCTAAGTCTTCATCATTGACATAGACATATTCGGTACATTCACAAGTTTGGATTTGGTTACAGTTTACTGGATTCAAAGTAACGCTTACGTCTGTTGCACAAGCATCATCATTGCCGTTAAATACACGGATGGTGTAAGTGACAGAACCACTAGGATTAGCTAGTCCAGATAGAAGCGTGTAGGGTGCTGAACCTCCAATGGTAGATAAGAGCGTCGCATTTGCAGCATTCAAACCAGTAAAGTCACCATCTGAAACAATATGGTAGCGATCACCATCAGTTACTGTACTCAGAACGATTGAGGCATCCATATTGGCAGTTGCACTTGGTGGTGTACCACTACAAGTGGCTTGATTTGCCATTGCCGTGACATCGGTAGGTTGACAAGTTACTAGGCAATATTCCACTGCATCAACCAAAATATCACCTGAGCCTCTTTGAAGGTAGATAAATTTGGTCGCTACGCCTGCTGTTTTTGTCACCATAGTTATAGCTCCACTAGAAGAAGCCGTTCCGTTCTGTGTGAATCCTGCTGGGCTGTTTTGTTGACTTCCTGGTAGCGTAGTTCCATCGGGTGCTTCCCAGATTTCAGCAGTGGCACTTCCGCCTCTACCACCTATATACAAGGTATATTGTGTTCCTGCGGGTAGTTCATCGGCAAGCGTCAGAACAACGTAGTCGTTAGAAGCACCAATCTCAGTAGAGTTGCCATCGGGTGCACCTACTGCATTAGTGACTGGACCACTTTGATTGTCGCCACGATCGTTGATGTCTCCTTCTGCTGCGGTAGCGTAGCTTGTCACACAGGAAGGCGGAGTGCAATCAAGGGATGGACAGGCTGCACTTATTGTTGCCTCGGGTGCCCAATATCCATATCCAGTTTTTGTATCATATCCTGGGGTATTGATATCTACTGCATTGTCTATCAATGTCTGTTTTAGCTGAGCAGGTGTAATTCCAGTATTGCATTCATAGATCAATGCAGCTAAGCCTGCTACGTGGGGCGAAGAAGCAGAAGTACCCCAAAAATTGGGAAATCCATCATTTTCTAGATCGTCAACACCTGTTAGTCCAAAGAAAGTCGTATTGACGGCTTGTGGTGCAACTATTGTAGGAAAGTCTCTAGCTACAGGGCTATTAATACTATTCCCATTTTCATCAAAAAGGATGGCAGATTGCCCTTCTGAACTAAAGATATAGAGCGTATTTGGATCAGACTGAACTGTTCCTCCCACCGAGATAAGATTTTCAGAGCTCTGCGTTCCTACTATCGTCGGGCTGTTAGTCGCATATTCACCAATACCACTTACTTCAGGATTGGTCATTAAATACTTAATAAGACCTGGATCAGCACCTGCCGCCTTGGTAATAATAATTTCGTAAGTAGTAAATAAGTTGCCATTGTTCCAATTAAACGATTCAAGCGGATCTCCTGATGTTATATTATCTGTTTCTTGACTAAATACTTGTACGTTATTAGGATTAATCATATAAATATTCAAATCCGTATCTGCTCCAGGTACCCCACTTACTGAAAACCAAGGATCATCCCATTGTAGCGATATGAAGAATGAAGAATTTAAGTCAATCGTGATGGTTTGTCTAATATCTACTCCTGGTCCTGGATCAAAATCGTGAGCGACTTCTCCGTTGTATGTCTGTCCAGAGTTCACAAAAGGACTTTCGTAAGAATTGGTTTCAAAGTTACCTGCATGTTGAATGACGGGAATGCCAGCAGTAATTGCATCTTCAAAAGCCTGAGAAACGACTCCATCTTGAAAAAAGGGAGCATCTACATAGAAAAAATCAGTAGCGATAATATCAACGCCATCATTGACTAGGTCTTGTACGCCTTGTGCATAATTGGCTTGTCCACCAAATCCAGTGTGTGTTGAGAATGTTGCTCCTGGCGCTAACTCATGAATAATTTCAATCATTGCTCTAGCCTCATCATTGCTTGTGAAGGTAGGTTCTTCTAGAACGACCACAGGGGTAGTATAACCATTTGGATTTCCTGTACCTGGTAAATCTCCAGATGCAATTCCTGCGCTTTCACCATTGAGTGTGTTATAAGATGTAGATATAACCCCGACTTTGACGCCTGAGCCATCTAGTCCACAGTTCGTCATGATCGTGTTGAAGCCATCACTGGCAAGCGCGGTTGTCTGTGTTTGCCCTAAACCACCATTACTCGAACTTTTGAGTACTGGACGAATCCAGTGTATTTCTTCGCGATTGGCTAGTAGATATAATTCTTTAGGAAGCAACCAAGTTGAAATAATACGTCCTGCAGCAGTTTGCTCTTGGATGCCCAATTCATTTAGGACTTTTAAGACTTCCTCTTTATTATTTTCTGCTATAACTTCTACTAGGACTTTTTCATCATTAATAGTCAAATCGTTTTTCTCTATTAATGGTGTAGATTTTTGTTGTGCCATATTCGGCTCTAGTAGAAAATGTAGCTTTGGATCAATTAATCGAAGTGCTGATTTAGGGATGCTATCTAAATTAGCAACTGTTGAAATTGCTTCTGTAGAATTAGCGTGTAATATGCTTTCTTCTCTATCGACTTCTTTGCTCCAAAGTGATCGAAGGCTTCCCCCTATTTTTACAAAGAAGAAATTACTTAAACTGTTTCTAATAGCAGTGAAGGAAAAGCCTTGCTTATCAGAAGTATTGCTTGCTTTTTCTAAGCTTACATCAGTAGCTTTATCAATGAGAGCTGTCGCCACTGCCTCTTGCGCCAAGGAAAGCGTCTTCTCGGTGGTTTGCTCCTGATTTTCGTATGGAGCAATGGACACTTCCTGTGCCTGCTCAAGTGCGATTTGGTTTTGTTGTTCCTGTGTATTACAGGATTGTAAGAGGGCTAAAGTAACTAAGGCGAGTAAGAATAAACTGAAATGGCGTAGTCCAGAAATATTTTGCCAGTGTAATGTTCTTTTCATAAGTCTTGCTATGTTATATTAATTCTATTTAAAAGAAATGATTATGATATAATATTCTATGTTTGATCTTAGGGTAATTGCTAAGCGTTTAGCATAGGGCTACGACTCAGTGCAATTGTTTTGACTGCTCTGATTAGGACAAACTTGTATTTGATATTCGTTAAATTGATAAGAGACCATTGAGATACCAATGGCGTGGTGTATTCACAATGAAGGCAAAGATGTGAATAAGTAGAGCAATAGCTTACAGCTACCGCTGGTAGTATTTTTTTAAATGCGTAGTCTTTTTTCATTGGTTGATGTTGATAAGATTTACTTAGTATTGATCTCTGAAAACAAGAAAGAAAGCATGTCTCCTCCTGTTTTCTAGAGATCACGTCAAGCGCGTAAATAAACTTATCGAAAAACTTGATTATTTGATTGAAAGCCTTAGTCCACCCTATTTGATAGCTGCTAAGCTTAAAATCACAATTTTTCGTAGTCTTTTATTAAAATTTCTTGTAAGTCCGAATTAATTTTACTACAATTCAGGCTTGCAAGCGAATAAAGGGAATATCTCAATAATTTTTTACATATCAGAATAGGATTAGTTACGATCACGTAGCTATATACCACTGATGTTGGATGTTTGTAATCGATTTCGGAAGGCATTACAGTGCATTGCACCGTACTAGTTTTGGGAAGTAGCTTATCTTATTACCCTGTCATATATAGTGCAAATATAGGTGAATTAATATGAAATATTACTACTATATATTATGAACGTATCATTTTTTATTATGAACAAAAATAATGCAGTATCAACGAATGAAAATATTTAATTTTTCAATGAAAAAATTCCTTACTGTTTTATGATGCTTGTCTATGTTATTGTATCACTTTCCAAATAAAAAGGGACTTAAGTATCTCCGCTCTATTTAAACCACTAATACATGAAGCAGCAATTTCTCATATAGAGTGTACACGTATCATATTTTGAAACTAGCGTTTTTCAATATTTGCGTAAAGCGTTGAAAATCAAAATATACCTTACAAAAAACAGGCGAACGTAAGAAAATTTTTATAGTATGACAGAACACTTGATTTTACTAATTTTTTTTGGTTCTTTGAAAATTTTTGTGATCTAGCTGTACGATTTCAGGCAATAACATGTTCTTTTTGTCTTAGCACAAAAAGAACCAAAAAAGCCAAGACTGAATTTCTTTCTTAACGTTGCAAAAGCACCAAAAAGACTAAACAAAATAAACTCGCCCTAAGTATTGTTTTTCAA
>JBCCRX010000403.1:0-5910 GCA_039201015.1 Bacteroidota bacterium
ATGAAGCGTTATCGGATACTTAAAAATCGCTGTCGATTGAAATGTCAAAAGCTCAAAAATCGTATTCTTGGCATCGCTGCCGCTTTGTGGAATTACCAACTACTTATAAATAACTGATAATCAAAGTGAAACAAGTCTATTATTTTCAAAATTCTGAATTGATTTTATGTAGAATTCTCCTTTTTCGTTTTTACTATATCGGACAGATTCTCCATGAAAGAGGCTATCTTTCACTTCATAAATAAGACTATCTAATCCATTTATTCCAAAATCTGTTTCTTTATAAATTCCATTACCTGATTTCAATATCTGTTCTGAATTTTCATCCCATTGATTGATGTATCTATTTCCTTTTCTCCGAGAATAAATCACTTCTAATCGCTTATGACCATTTTCATAGAAATATTCCGAATATCCTTCTTGCATAAGTCTGTTATTACCCCATTTAATATATGTTTCAATTGCTTCAATTCTATCTTCTTTCTTTTCACCCAGAACAAATACTCCATTTTCAAATTTGAGATGTTGAGAATAAAACCTTTTCTGGATTGTTATAGAATCTCCTTCCAATTTCATTATTATCAGATGCATTTGCCCACTAGGATAGTAGGTTGTATCAATACTTGAATATTGTCCGAAACAAATATTCGTAAGCAAAATCAGTATTATATTTAGTATAGATTTTTTCATTTTTCTCTAATGAGTGACAACGATTAGTGCAAACGCAGTAGCGGCGCATAGCCGCTATTGCCGTTTTGCACTTTGTTGTGCTCAGTTTTCTTTTTCTTTTAAAAGCAATTGCAATTCTTTTTTACTTGGTAAAACAGTTTCATATCTGCTCGCAAAAATCTGTTTGTTCGATTCTGGCAATGTATATTCAACCAACAATTCGCTTTTCTCTTTGCACAAAATCAATCCTATGGTATTGTTTTCGTCTTCCAACTTCATTTTTCGATCATAATAATTCACATACATCTGCATCTGTCCAATATCTTGGTGCTTTAAATCTCCTATTTTCAAATCTATCAAGAGAAAGCACTTTAGCAATCTGTTGTAAAACACCAAATCAATATAAAAATGCCGTTCATCAAATGAGATTCTTTTTTGCCTTGCTATGAAAGCAAACCCCTTCCCCAATTCCAGTAAAAAATGCTCAATCTTGTCTATGATAGCTTTTTCCAACTCACTTTCCGTATATCTTTCCTTCTCCTCCAATCCTAAAAATTCAAGCACATATGGCTCCTTTATCGCATCTTTTGGAACATTGATAACCTGTCCCTTTTCGCTCAACTCCCTAACGCCTTCTTTGTCTCTGCTAAATACCAATCTTTCGTACAATGAGCTATCAAATTGCCTTTTCAACTCCCTGACAGACCAGTTATTTGTTCGGCTTTCAATTTCGTAAAACTTTCTTTCTTCTTCTTTTTTGATTCTGGTCAAAATCAAATAATGTGACCAACTTAATTGAAAGTCAGGCATTTGCAATTCCGCAGACGGTGTTTGCGTTTTTGAATAGGTAAGATAAAACCTCCGCATTTGCTCCAAATTTCTGATTGAAAATCCTCTTCCATACTCTCCAATAAGTTTTTCAGATAATTTTTCGATTGTCCGTTTTGAGTATTCAGCCCTTTCCTTTCCAGCTTGTTCTTCTTCGACGATAATTTTTCCTATCTCAAAATAAGCAAAAACCATTGTCTGGTTAACACTTTTAACCACTTGTTCCCTTGCCAATTCAAGGATATTTATCGCTTTCTCGACATAATTTTTTATTGGTGTATTTTCCACTTCTGTATTGGTATTTCGATTTTCTTCAAATGGTTAAAATTAGGTTTTTTTCTTGATTTTCTCTAATTGAGCACAACGGTCTGTGCAAACGCAGTAAGCCCGCATAGGGCTTATTGCCGTTTTGCACTTTGTTCTGCCTCGTTTTCATTTTCTTTTAAACCGAAATGATGAAGCCACATCTCAATGATTTGGTCAATCATTTTAACCTGTTCTTGCTGATTTAATATTATGGTCATTAGATTCTCTTTTTTTGATAACGCTTCATAAATTAAAGACCTTAAGAAAATTGTTGAATCCAATAATGTCTTAACAGGAAGTTTTGCTTCAAAAGGTATATTGGGAATTGATAGGTGACTCAAACTCTTATCGTATGACCTAATATTTGAAATTAACAGATTAATGTCACTTTTAAAGTGCGGGTCATTCCTAATTACAATAGCATTGTAGTCTGTTAATCCCTGAATATTCCTCGGTAGAGACTCCTTGCTTGGCATAGTTGCATTATTTACTAATATTGGAATAATTGGCTTTTTTAGTTCTATCGCTAATTCTATTTCTTTCCTTACTGCATCATGCTCGAAGAATATACCTTTTGATGCAGCTTTATCGCTTTTCGATATCCATTTATCTCCTATTACGATAACGCAAACTGAAGATTTAGAAATAGAATTTTTGATTATTTCATTGAAGTTTTCCCCAATAGGTATAGAGTCTGTGTCTTTGAAGATAAAATTTCTTCCTAAATCAATGCTTAAATGGTCAACAATCCTCTCTGAGATATTCAGGGTATCTTTTCTTCTGTAAGAAATGAAAACTTTGAAATCCAAATAATTATTCCTAACACTTCGTGTATAAAAAGAAATTGATTTATTTGACTCTAATCCTGTTTTTGGAGTGAAAATAAATTTTTCACCAAGCCTATTTGCTAAAAAGATGGAAGCAAGTTGAACATAGTCTAATTCCTCGCCTAATTGTTCTTGTGAAGCTTCTGCTGCTGACTTAAATATGTCAATTGCTCCTTCTTCAAATATTGAATAAATTAAATCGAATATGTGCTGAGATAAACTTGGGATAATGTTGTCAGGTGGATTCATGAAACGCCTTCTTATTAATTATGATTTTTCAATAAGATTTGCAACACCCGAAACTTCACCTAAAACATTTGCATATTCAATCAACTTTAATCTAATGCCATTCAGTTCGGCTCTCAATTCATCATTAAATTGCCATTGAATTTCATGTTCTGTTGTGCTTCTTTCTGATGGTTTTTGTTGTTCCCAGTCTAAAAGAATTGGATGCCATTTGGCTAATGTTGGTCTGAGAACTTTATTCAATATTCCGACCGCTAAATGCCCAAAAGTCGTGTCTTCTGGATTTGCAGGCGTAGCAATTGAAGGACCATATTTCTTTAATATCCCTCTTGTAGTTGCGAATATTGAATATAAGGAACTAAGAGCTTCCCTTAATAATCCTTCATCTTTTTTAAGTTCCGAAGTAGTGATTCTTGTTGCTAATTCGACGTACATTTCCCATGCAGCCTTCTTCTGAATTTCGTCAATTTCCCAGTTTGTTTCTACCTCTAAAAATCCGAGGTTAACTTTGAATTTAGTTGATGATAATTTTGCAATTGCCATATTAATTTATTTTTAACACCATGTGTGTATGGTTCTATTATTTACAAATGATGGATAAGAGTTGTCAGGGATTATTTTGTTTCTGTTTTCAAATGCTGTATGTATCCATGCTTGAACAGTTTGAGGGTTGTCACTCCAATCATAAATATTGGCATATCCTCTTTTTATGTTATCAGATAGTCTTGGAGGAATAGAACAATGATTAAATTTTCCATACTGTATGCCATAATGAGTATTATAACTGGGCAGCAAAATCCCCGAAAGTCCCATTCTTGGATTGAATTGTGTATGTCGAATACTTGCCCCAATTTCCCAGTCCACATGCTTTCTTTTCCAAGTTTCACTCCCAATTAGTACGACAGTAACCGTACTGTCTCTTAAATAAACATCACGAATTTTTTGTCTTATCGTATCTGTTTTCAGGTTTATATCAATATCACCTATTTGGACTGATTTTGAAACTAAAATATTGTAATAATTTGAAAACATAGCCTCAAATCTGTTTTTGTACCATTGGTCGTTTGCGTGATGGTAACTCACAAATACTTTATGTCTAAATGTTGCCATTATTTTTTCCAGTTTAAAACATTATCTAAAGGATGACTTGTCATTGTGTTTGAAAACATTCGACTTTCAGTTATCAAAGTATTTTTTGATTTGCCTAATATTTCAGAGATAAAGTCATTTAAACTACTTGTACCTCTTATCAAATAACCCACTTGCATGTATTCTGGAAGAGACTTTTCTGATAAATCTTTCAAGGTTAAGATTGAAAGTTTTATTTTTTTGTCTCTTGAGTTTAAGACCATTGCTTTATCAATTATTGCTGCGTGACCATAACCAACTTCAAATGGAACCCAATTCGAACGATATGTTTTCTCTGAAATCACGCAAAGCATGTGAGAACTATTTCTGATTCCCTTTTTGATGCTCTCCGTAATTTCATGCGGGTTTCTTGATTGGACTGCTGTTTGTAATGTTGAATCTTCTTCATCTAAATAATAATCAATACCAGCTTTTTTTAAATACTTTGCTATTTCCCTACATGCAGGCTTATCTTCCTTCTTATGACTCAAAAAGATACAAGGTCTTGTCTTTATTGAAGAATACAGATTTGAATATCGTTGCCACTCTCGGCTCTCTGTTAAATTTGCTTTATTATATCCTTGAATCATGGTATTTATTTTTTCTTAATGAGGCAGAACGGTCCGCATAGCCGCAGGCTGCCCGCATAGGGCAGCTTGACGGCTATGCTTTGTTCTGCTCAGTTTTAAATTTTTCATTCACCATTGATATATATGCAACTTCTCTTCCAGGTGCCTTCATCTCTTTTTCAATCATCGCAATTCGGTTATATTTCAATTTAAATAAAGATTTTGCCAGTTTCGATAATTTGAGCTTCACCAAATTTTCAATTGTTTCTGCTGTCGTTGTCACTACTAATTCAATGAATCCCATTTTAAATTTAAGTTTTTGAAGTCTGATGTATTTTTCATAATCAGTCAGCAGTACTTTCAATCTTTGATTAGTTACTTCTAAATCTTCTTTTTTTGCCCCGATGTCATGAATCCAGAGTTTCAAAGCTTCATATTTGTCATTCGCTTCTTTATCTTTTCTGAAGTCCAGTATTTGCTCAATCGGTGTGTCTTCAAAAGGTAAAGGGACATAATTTATTATTGCTTTCAGAATTTCTTGTTTCTGCACTTCTGTTTCTTTAGGTAAAGCAAAGTTTGATGAATTTACAATGGGAATAAATCCTCTTTCATTCTTTTGATTCATATATGCGATTAAATACAGACAAAGTAGGTAATCGCTATTTGCAAATTTTCTATCAACTTCTTTGGACATTTCAGATACTGCTCTCCCATATGTAGCTTCCTCCATTCCATAAAACATAACATCCTGAGAATCGTATGTTATTAAGTTTAAGCATTCTAAAAGTTCTTCATTAATCCAATCTGGAAAAGTTTTTTTATCGACATGTAAATACTTCTTTCGTAGTTCATCAAAGAACTCTCTTTGCTCTAAATTAAGGAAAGAAATTTCTCGAATTAAATCATTTGTAGCAAGATATTCTAAATCAGCTATTATATGAGAATCCAGCTTTTTATTATCGAAAGCTAATCTTAATTCATGTTCTAAATTTGGAACGTATATTTTATCGAAAAAAATGAGTTCTTTTTTCGGTGTCCTTTTAATTTGATTGAAAAGAAGTATTCCTTTATTTTTCATTTTTTCCTAATTGAGCAGAACGTCCCGGCTAAACGGCGTAGCCAGCTTTTGCTGGCTATGAACGTTTTAGCCATTGTTGCAGCCAGCGTTCTTTTTTTCTTTTTTTATGCTCCGAAATCGAAGGACAAATTCCTGATTTTCAACACTTAATTTCAATCGAAGTGGTTTTCTTTTTTATCGCCCGACTGAAAAACAGATTCTCAATTTTAGCAGATGCTGCCCAAAAAAGCTCGTTTTTTTATCCGCCGAAATCTAAGGC
>JBCCRX010000404.1:0-5887 GCA_039201015.1 Bacteroidota bacterium
CACCCACAAACACACCCCCCCCCCCGCTCCCCGCCCCGCGGACAGGCGGATGAGGGCGAAAGACGATCTTACCAAAAACATCTTTCGCCCACAAACTCCCCTTGAAAAATCATATAACACTTAGTTTACAATGTACTAAATCACTGAAAACACAAAGAAAAAACTTGTTTTTTCTTTGTGTTTTCAGTGGATTTCTTTGGACGGAGAGAGAGAATTTTTTCTGGTTTTTCTGAAAAAATCAGAAGAAATTCTCTCTCCGTCCAAAAACCCCAAAGGCGTAAATTTTTATTGCGTAAAAATTTACGCCTTTGGGCATTCCTGCTATGATTTGGTTTTAGAGTTTTAATGTAAAATTAGGAACTTAAAAAATTAAACGCTAATTCTTAATCAGGGCTATACAAAGTCTTGTTTTTATTAATATTTTACTCGAAAATAACCTAAGTAGTTAGTCAATGTCAGAAAATACCTCAACAAGTATGCTCAATAAATCGCTTTGAACAGCAACACCTCTGGGACATACTTATTGAGCGATTTCAAGAGCGTTCCTAGGACTTATTTTGGACATGGCTTAAGACTTCGTACACGCCTCATCTAGATTCAATGATTGAAAATTGCCTATGAATCGCTTCTGTATTTTGATATTCCTTTTGCTTTTACCGCTACTTATCTCAGCACAACGACAAGTAAAAATGCTTCCCTTGAGTTTTTCTAATGAATTTCAAGCCCAATACAGTCCTACTATTCCGATAGAAAAAGTAGCAAAACCGAGCAAAGAACGAATTGCGAAACAGACGGCTCAAAGTAGCAATTTTAGCATTCCAAAAGCAGTGAATATTGAGCTGGGAAAAGCAGGAATTTGGACGGAAATGTCCAATGGAGATCGTTTGTGGCAACTGGAAGTACACTCAAAAGATGCGCTTGCCTTAATTTTAATGTACGATGATTTCTATTTACCACGCGGCAGCCGATTATTTGTCTATTCGTCTGATCATCAGCAAGTTTTAGGAGCATATACCAGTCAAAACAACAATGTGAATAAACGATTTTTAACCGGTATGATAAAGGGAGAAGCTGCTATTGTTGAGTATTATGAACCCGCTGAAGTAAGGGGACAGGGCAGTTTTCGGATATTTCGGATAGACTATATTTTTGAAAAGAAAATAGCGTATTCAGATCATCCTTTTCAGCAAATGAATGGCTTGGGCTTTGGGGCTTCGGCAGTTTGTCAGAGAGATGTAGCTTGTGAAGAAAAGGAAGAAATTGATAAGATCAAACGAGGCGTTTGTCGCATTATGATGGTTCTGGAAGAAGGGACGGGCTGGTGTACAGGAAATTTGGTGAATACAACGGCCCAAGACGGACGACCGCTGGTGCTAAGCGCTTATCACTGTTTTGATGGCTACACGCCACTTTTTGACCTATGGCGATTCGATTTTAATTACGAGCACACTAGCTGTGGTGAAAATGAAGCAGAACCCGATTTTCAGTCTTTGCTGGGTGGTCAACTACGCGCTTTTTGGGCAGATGCGGACTTTTCCCTGCTGGAGATTAATCAAAATATTCCCTCATCTTATAATGCCTATTTTAACGGCTGGGATGCTCGTCCGCAAAGCAGTCCAGCTACTTCTACTTTCATCCATCATCCCAGAGCGGACGTCAAAAAAGTGACGCTAGATGAAAGCCCTGTATTTGTGTTTCCGCTAGAAATAGAATGGAACAATGATTTCACAACGCCACCCAATCATCATTTCAGCCTAGCAATGAATGAGGGCGGTGGCTTTGAAGTAGGCTCTTCTGGTGGTGCACTATTCGATGAAAACCAACGAATTGTAGGTCAATTGCACGGCGGCTTTCCAGATACCCTTTGCCGAAATTCGACGGCTTATTTCGGAAGACTTGCAATGTCTTGGAAAGGGGGCGAACAAATAGATCGTCAACTCGAAACTTGGCTTGACCCTTTAAATACGGGTGAATTGTTGCTAGATGGTATTGAAAATCCAATGGAAAATGCACTGCTCACGCTATCAGGAAAAGTAAGCCTTCCTGACGGACGAGGCATTGCAAATGTGGCAATAAAAGTAGGGGAAGAAACACGCGCCACTACAGATTTAGCAGGTAATTTCCTATTAGAAAATATGGAAGTGGGAAAGAATTACGAAATCGCAGCATTTAAAGACGACGGCATAGGCAATGGCATTTCCGTCACGGATTTACTGCTTATCCTGAATCATAATTTAGGACGCGAATTATTCACGAGCAGTTACCAGATCATTGCAGCAGATGTCAATAATTCAAAAAGTTTAACGATATTCGATTTGGTAGAATTGCAAAAAGTAAATCTTGGTAGCAGTTCTCGTTTTCCGAACAATACGTCTTGGCGTTTTTTGCCCACTAGCTTTGATGCGACGGATGTAGAAAACTTTGATTTCGATTTTCCAGAACGTCAACAAACACTTATCACTCCAAATTCTCCAAGTTTGAACTTTTTTGGGGTCAAAATTGGAGATGTGAATGACAGTGTTGATCCTTCAAAGTAAAAAGTGTGTATAACAAATTGCACGTTTGCAAAAAAATCAAGAGATCGTTTGCTTCAAATCAACTTGGCATCAGCCGAAGGCGGACAGGTCGAGCCAGGTTGATTTGATGAGGCTACTATTTGTATGTAATTGAACATTTGTTCAATTTGTTATACACATAGTAAAAGTTGGCATCAGCTTTTGCCATGACAATGCTTATATTTCTTCCCACTACCACAAGGACAAGCATCATTACGTCCCACTTTTTTCTCTGTACGGCGTCTAGTCTGTACCTTGGTGCGTTGACTGACTCCTTCGGCAGCCGCTCTAGCAGCGACTCGTTCTTTAGTATCCGCAGCCGAGCGATTGGTACGCATTTTATTCATACTGTTGCGACGCGGTGTTCTGGCTTGCTCCAAGTTTTGGTTTTGTGGCAATACTAGTGTTCCTCGCATCAGATAAGAGGTGACCGCATTATTGATTTCATAGACCAAATCTTCAAAGAGCTTATAGGCTTCCATTTTATAGATGACCAAAGGGTCTTTTTGCTCAAAGGAAGCCGCTTGAGCCGCTTCTTTTAGCTCATCCATAGAGCGCAAATGCTCTTTCCATTCATTGTCTAGCAATGCCAGTGCAACCGTTTTTTCAATATCCCCTTTGACAGAATCGCCCTTTGTTTCTATGGCTTTATCAATATTGGCAGTAATCATCAATGGATTTTGGCGACCATCCGTAAATGGCACAACGATGCGTTTGTAGCGATCGCCATCTCTTTCCTTTACACCATGAATCATCGGCAAAAGCACCTCGACGATATTACTTACTTTTCGGTGATACTGTGCTTCTACTTGCTCCTCAAATCGCTGAACTACTTCCGCTTCTGGATTCTCTTTAAAATCAATCACATCCATTTTTGGGTCAATGCCCAAGGTAGCAATAGAATCTTTTCGGAAGCTATCAAAATCGCCCTCAAAGCGATGATCGAGCACCAAAGAACGCACCACAGAATCAAACATATTATTCAAATCCACCGCAAAACGATCTCCCGAAAGGGTATTCCTTCGTTTTTTATAAATCGCTTCTCGCTGGATATTCATCACATCATCGTATTCCAGCAATCGCTTACGAATACCGAAGTTGTTTTCTTCTACTTTTTTCTGCGCCCTTTCTATTGATTTGGTCACCATAGAGTGCTGAATGACTTCGCCCTCTTTGTGTCCCATTCGATCCATCATTTTTGCAATCCGATCTGATTGGAAAAGACGCATCAGATTATCTTCCAGCGAAACGTAGAACTGCGAAGAACCAGGGTCTCCTTGCCGCCCTGCACGACCACGCAACTGCCGATCTACACGTCGAGAATCGTGGCGTTCCGTACCAATAATGGCAAGTCCACCTGCTCTTTTTACTTCCTCCGAAATTTTGATATCCGTACCACGACCCGCCATATTGGTTGCAATGGTTACTTTGCCTGGCTTACCCGCTTCTGCTACAATTTCTGCTTCGCGTTGATGCTGTTTGGCGTTCAATACATTGTGAGAAACGCCCTTCATGTTTAGCATTCGACTCAGCTTTTCGGAAACATCTACGGTCGTCGTACCAACCAAGACTGGACGACCTGCTTCCGTCAAGCGACCAATCTCATCAATGACCGCATTGAATTTCTCTCGCTCCGTTTTGAATACCAAGTCTTCTCTATCATCGCGCACAATCGGACGATTGGTAGGAATAACGACCACATCCAGTTTATAGATTTCCCAAAACTCTCCCGCTTCTGTTTCCGCCGTCCCCGTCATACCTGCGAGCTTGTGGTACATACGGAAATAATTTTGCAGCGTGACCGTCGCATAGGTCTGCGTAATATCTCCAATTTTTACACTTTCTTTTGCTTCTAGTGCTTGGTGCAGACCGTCCGAATAGCGACGACCTTCCATCATCCTTCCAGTCTGTTCATCCACGATCTTCACTTGCCCATCCATCACCACATATTCTTCATTTTTCACGAAAAGGGTGTAGGCTTTCAGCAATTGACTGGTGGCGTGCAAACGACGCGCTTTCACGGAGAAGTCCTGTGCTAGATTGGTTTTGGCTTCCTCTTTTTCTTTATCGGACATCTCCTCACTTTCATCAATTTCATACATACGCGTTGCCATGTCTGGCATGATGAAAAAGTTGGCGTCATCAACGTATTTTGCTAAATATTCCGAGCCATGATCGGTCAGTTCTACATTTCGGTTCTTTTCATCTATGGTAAAGAAAAGCGGCGCATCCACCAGATGCATATTTTTGGATTGCTCCTGCATGTAGAAGTTTTCCGCTTTCTGGAGCGTCACTTTCACGCCTTCTTGACTCAGGAATTTAATCAGCGGACGATATTTAGGCAAAGAACGATGCGCCCGCAATAATGCCAGTCCCGCCTCGCCTTCTTCGTGTCCTGTGATGCCTTCTTTGAAAAGTTTCTTGGCTTCTGATAGGTATTTGGTGGCTTGTTTTTGCTGTGCTTGTAACAATTTTTCCACCAATGGCTTTAAGGATTCGTACTCTTGATCTTCCGTACCTTTTGGAACTGGACCAGAAATAATCAGAGGCGTTCTCGCGTCATCCACTAGCACAGAATCCACCTCATCTACCATCGTAAAATGATGTTTGCGCTGCACCATTTCACTTAGATTGGTGACCATGTTATCACGCAAATAATCAAAACCAAATTCATTATTTGTACCGTAGGTGATATCGCAATTGTAAGCTCTGCGGCGTTCTTCGGAATGCGGCCGATAGTGATCTATGCAATCAATGGTCAGGAACAAGAACTCGAATATTGGTCCAATCCATTCGCTGTCTCGTCTTGCCAGATAATCATTCACGGTGATGACGTGAACGCCTTGCCCAGAAAGTCCATTGAGGTAAGCGGGCAAAGTCGCCACCAAGGTTTTTCCTTCTCCTGTTTGCATCTCGGCGATCTTACCATCATGCAGCACCATGCCACCAATCAACTGCACATCGTAGTGCAGCATATTCCAAGTGATGTCTCCGCCCGCCGCCGTCCAACTATTTTTCCAAATCGTCTGTGATTCTTCTACCTTGACGTAAGTCTTCTTAAGATTTGCCGCTAGTTCTCTATCGTGATCCGTGGTTGTTACGGTAAGGGTTTCATTATTCATGAAACGTCGGGCAGTTTCTTTGACTACCGCAAAAGCTTCTGGCAATAGCTCTTTCAGCACTTCTTCTAATTGCTTATCGCGCTCTTTTTCCAGTTCATCTATTTCTTCAAATATTTGCTCTTTCACCTCTATGTCTTCCTCCGCCACCGCATCTTCTTTGGCTTCGGCGATCTGCTGATCTATATTGCTCAGATAATCCGCAATGCGCGC
>JBCCRX010000405.1:0-5866 GCA_039201015.1 Bacteroidota bacterium
CGCCTTAGGCGAACAGGTTTTACGCTACTTTTCGTTAGAAAAAGTCTTATGTCCGCCTAAGGCGGATTGCGATTTTTCTGCCTCCATTAGCACAAAAATATCTTGTCAAGAACCTCAGTTTATTCATCCCTCGTTCCTTAGGTGTTCTGAAATGTCCTTAAGTGTTTTAAAAAACATCCTACTTTGCAGTTTAACCGCTACAAAATAGCACATTGAATTTTATGAGAAAACCCTATCTCCTTTAATGGAACACAAAATAGCTTACTTTCACAAAAAGAATACTTAAATACTTAGTACAATATGAGCCAAGTCAATAGAAGAAAAGCTTACAAAAGCCGTCGCGAGCGGTCCAATAAACATTGGCGTAATATTCGTTTGGTAGCTTTATTCGGACTTATCGCATTGGCTATTGTCATCTTTATGAATAGACGCCCTATTCTTCGCTGGATAGGCACTTATTTTTACTGAGAAGGAAGTTTCAATATCAGCTTTGCATGCAATACAGGGCTTCATATAAATAAAAATATTATTCGACTATGTATTTAAGTCTGATTTTCAGTGTAATACAGATTTATATAAATAATAAATGACGAAAAAAATTAATTTTTCTTGAAAAAAGTTTTTTGTTCTAATATCTATTTATAACTTCGCGGTATATTATTTATATCCATTCCTTATAGTTGATTTGAGTATTCTTGTTCTCTAGCAGTCCATAGAGAGCTATAGCAGTCTGTCGTTTCATTCCTGATAGGCTACTTTCACTAGAAACATGGTTTAAGTGTGGCTTACAGCCGTTCTTGATGCTGAAGGGTTCTTTGCATTGTTGCATATCCTGTTCGCATCTTTCGCCGATTTAAGTTCTATTAACACTAAACTAGGGGATATTGTGAAAATATTTACACTTTTTATTTTTTCTTTTCTTTGTATAAGTCTAAATGCTGAAGTCATATTTGTGAAAGCTGGCAGTAATGGTGGAGGCTCATCGTGGTCAAGTGCCTTCGGGGATTTGTCGGAGGCTTTGGACTATGCACGTTCAGGAGATGAGTTGTGGGTAGCAGCAGGCACTTATTTACCAACCAACAGAAACGATCGCTATGCGCACTTTGAGGTGATGGATGGTGTTAAGTTGTATGGTGGTTTCGTAGGTAATGAAACTGCGCTAGAGCAAAGAGATTGGGCAACCAATAGAACGATATTAAGTGGAGAAATCGGATCAATTGCAACTACAAACGATAACTCTTACACAGTTCTCTACACTAGAAATGTAAGCTTAAATACAGTAATTGATGGCTTCACCATCACTAAAGGATACGCAGACGGTTTGGGAGAACGAGGTGACATTAGACGCTGTGGAGGAGCTTGGTTCAATGATGGCGAAGCGGGAAAATCTAATCCAACGGTGGCTAACTGTATTTTTGTGGATAACTATGGCAGAGATGGTGGAGCGATTTACAATTACGCAAAAGGTGGTGTTTGTAATCCTCGCATTGTGAATTGCCAGTTTCTTAATAACAGCGCGGATTTAGATGGTGGAGCGATTTATAATGATAGCAGCATGGGAATTTGCAATCCAGTCATCAAAGGATGCAAGCTCTCTGGCAACAAGGCTACTTATGGTGGTGGCATTCTAAATTCAGGTAAAGACGGTGGAGAAGCTAGTCCTACCATCACAGGGTGTTCTTTTGAAGATAATATTGGTTATATAAGGGGGGGAAGTATTTATTCCTCTGAAAGTAATGGAAAATGTAGTCCTGCGATCACGAGCAGTTATTTTTCTGACAACAAAGCAACTGTTGGTCGTGAAATGTACCAGAAATCGGAGGAAGGACAAGTGGTCTCCAAAGGTTTCGTTAAAAAAATGTAGGGCATAAGAAAGGTGTAAAATTTATTGAATTAGGTATTCGATTTCGCCGTCGAATACCTTTTGCTTTGGCATGGTTTTTTCGTGCCTGAGCATCTTTGAGTGCGGCTTCCTGTTTGGCTTTAGCATCTCTCACTTCGGCAGCCAATTTGTCCGCTTCCGCCTTCTTCATCGTCTGTATTACGATGCTTTCGCCCTCTTGCTCGGCTTCCAGTGCCCGATCTCTTTCCACGCGTTCGTTCTCAATAGCTTCCGTACGTTCTTTGTTTTTTTAGTGCTACGATGACTTGGCGTTCCTTATTGGCTTCTGCAATACCAATTTCTTCTGCTACTGCAATCCGAGATGGGACATTCATCTAGTTTATAGCCATTCAAACTTTTGTCCACTAAATTGGTGATTTCTAGTTTGAACTGCTCACGCGAGTCGTATAATTTTTCGCCTCGTCAGAACCGTAAACTGCCGATTTCTAATTCAATCCTACTCCGAACATGCTCTAAGGGCTTCTAGGCAGTCAGTCAAAAAATCATTTCAACAAACGTTCTGAAGTAAATATCCCATACAGTGGGATATTGATGAAATCTTCACTTTGAATGAAATTGCGAGGAGACGTTCGAGGGATCACCTTTGGTTGATGTTTTTGTGCGTAGGCACGTTGTATAGTTCCCTCAATTTATAAGTGCCCCTTGTTCACTTTTGCACATTTTCTTGTTCGATATTATACAACTCTAAGCTTAAATTTCCCTTTAAGGGACTAATAAATAGGTAGTTAAGGGTTTGGCATGAATATTGGCAGATGATAACAGAACCCATCATCTACAAAATAATCACCATGCTACGGACTCACATCAAAATAGCTTTCCGCAACCTTTGGAAGAATAAATTCCAGTCTTTCATCCTTGTATTTGGATTAGCATTAGGCTTAATGGTCGTCTTTTTTATTGGGCAATATATCCAAAGTGAGCGCAGCTACGACGCTTTTCACAGTAAGGCAGATCGTATTTATCGTTTGCCGCTGGCTTTTTACAAAAACGGAGCACTGGATAGTGATGAAGCAATGAACTCCGCACCAACGGGACCTGCACTGAAAGCAGAGTTTCCTGAAGTCGAACAATACGTTCGTTTTTCGCCAGAATATGGTCGGGTTGTTTTTCAGCAGCAAGAGACGCAACTGGAGGCGCAGACTGTGTATTATGCCGATTCTACTTTGTTTGAGGTATTTGATTTTCCCTTGATCGAAGGTAATTCTAAGACTGCTTTGAAGCGTCCATTTACAGTGGTCTTGCCTCAATCGACGGCTGAACGCTATTTTGGAGCAAAAGAAAATTGGGTAGAAAGTCCAGTGGGGAAGACGATTAGGATGAATAGCGAATATGATTTTGAGATCACGGGTATTTTAGACGATATACCCCAAAACTCTCACATTCAGTTTGATGCACTGTTATCGTTCTCTACTTTCCCGAAAATCAATAATGATCCTACCAACGAATGGAGTTGGGCAGATTTTTGGACGTATATTCTATTGAAGGAAGGGACGAATGTGGAGCAGTTTGCCGAAAAACTAGCCGATTTCAATGAAAGACGTGATCCTTTCAAGGGAAGTGAATATATTCAATATTTTCAAGCGAGCAGTTTACAGCCCTTATCGGATATCCATTTGAATTCCAATCTCCTCTATGAAATGGGCGTCAATGGAGATGCAAAAACCGTCCATTTTTTACTGCTCATTGCCATTGCTATTTTGATTATCGCTTTAGCCAATTACATCAATTTGGCTACTGCTAGAGCCGAAGAGAGAGCAATCGAAGTCGGTGTCCGAAAAGTAGTCGGCGCAGATAAAAAGTCATTGATTACTCAATTTTTGAGTGAAGCTTTTATCATCAATACCTTGGCACTTGGCGTAGCCATAGCACTCATATTGATCGGTCAAAACAGCATGAATACCCTAGTGGATCAAACCCTTCCTTTACCGCTAAGTGTAGGGCAATTATTCTTAATAATTCCCATTATTTTGCTCGTAGGCACACTACTTTCGGGACTTTATCCTGCCTTTTTCCTATCCAATTTCTCTCCAAGCCGCGTTTTTCAAAAAGAAAATCACCGTAGAGGGAAAGAGTTGATGCGCAAGAGTTTAGTCGTGTTTCAGTACGGTATTTCTGTGGCACTCATCATCGGGACGCTGGTCGTCTATTTCCAATTGGAGTATATGCGGGACAAAGATTTGGGCTTTTCCTTAGATCAGAAATTGATCCTAAAAGGTATGCCGAGCATTCAAGATAGAGATACCTACACTGCTAAGTACCAAAGCTTTAAAGATCAGATACTCGCGCTACCCGAAATAGAAGCGATTGGTGGTTCGGGTGCTGTTCCTGGTAAAAATCATTTGGAATTGGATTCGCACAATGGCATTCATTTGGCTTCTGAAAGTGAAGAATCTGGTGCTACTTTTTCCTCCACGTGGGTAGATGCTGGTTTTTTGGAAGTCTATGATCTAGAGTTGGTGGCAGGGCGAAAATTTGATGCTGCCATAGCAACGGATAAAGATGCAGTCGTTTTGACGGAAAGTGCAGTACCACTATTGGGGCCAAACAGTCCCGAAGAAGCAATCGGAAAAGAGATAGTTTATTTCAAAGACAGACGTATTATTGGTGTCGTAAAAGACTATCACCACAAGTCTTTGCAGTATGGCTATGAACCTATTATATTCAGATATTTTCCTGGTCAGTTTTTATACCTCTCCCTCCAGTTGAATACCGAAAACATAGCTTCTATTGGTACGGTCGTTGATAAAGTCAAAAACAGTTGGAATCAAATTTACCCCAATGATCCCTTCGATCATTTTTTCTTAGACGATCACTTCAACGCGCAATACGAAGCGGAACAACGTCTGGGCAACATCGCTTTGATTTTTGCTGCTTTTGCCATTTTCATTGCCTGCCTTGGCTTATTTGGTTTGGCTTCCTATGTGATTACGACCCGCACCAAAGAAATCGGCATCCGAAAAGTCCTCGGCGCAAGTGTTACAGGCATCGTCGCTTTGCTCTCTAAAGATTTTATCAAGTTAGTTGCCATTGCTTTTGTCATCGCCACACCTATCGCCTACTATTTCATGAATGAATGGCTGCAAGACTTTGCCTATCGCATTGAGTTACAGTGGTGGGTATTTGCGCTGGCTGGTTTGGCGGCGATTGGAATTGCTTTGCTGACGGTGAGTGTGCAGAGTGTTAGGGCGGCTTTGGTGAATCCTGTGGAGAGTTTGCGAAGTGAGTAAAATTCAAAGCATACGCTTTCCGTATGGAACTTCAAAAAGAGCTATCTTTGTTTGCAAAAAGTAGTTTTTGTAACCAGTCATCAGCTAACAAAAACTATGATTTTATTATTATAAATTTGATTATAGACGGAGATAGAGGGGAGTTTGAGGGACAAAAAAGGGTTTTTCTGAAACCCTTTTTTCTCCCTCACCCCTTGTTCGCCGCCGTCGAAGATGGCGGCAGATAGATTTTTTGAAGCTCAAAATTCTAAGGAATTTCTCATTTCTCAGAATTAAAATAAACTTAGTTTACAGTGTACTAAATTCTATCAATATCATAAGTCAAAACAAACTTTATCTGATAAGAACTCCATTGTCCACTTTACGCTCCCTTCTGTTCAATTTTATACATTTGCTTTAAAAGGATAGTCATAAAGTACTGATATTCAGACGTGTATATAATTAGGCATAATGTTTGCTGTTTAGAATTAGTATCAAACACATTACATCATGCTTAAAAACTATCTAAAATCTACCTTCTGCAACCTCAGCAAAAACAAGCTGTACGCCTTCATCAATAGCTTGGGCTTGACTGTTGGGATGACTTGTTTTATTTTGATTGCTTTTTATCTGCAATACGAATTGAGCTACGATCAGCAGCACGAAAAAGTAGATCAAATTTATCGGATTGCGCAGCAGCAAAAAGGCAATGCTTTTCGTGGTTCGGATCAGTTTGCCACTACACCGCTTGTATTAA
>JBCCRX010000406.1:0-5847 GCA_039201015.1 Bacteroidota bacterium
AATCTTACTCAATTTCGTAGATGATTGGGAAGAAGCGGCGGTCATCAATCCATTTCCTGGCAATCGCACTTCCCAAAGACGTACCGCTACGCTCACTGCTGAGACTTCCTACAAAGACATCAAAGATTTTAGAAGCAGAAAAATTTCGGAAGAAGAATTTTTGACGCGCATCCGCTTTTCAAAAGACTCCAAAGAGGAAGCCAATGATCCAGATATCGAACTTTTAATCAGCATCATCAACCGATTGTATGATGAGGACTTGAGTGAAACTTTCGTCATCGACGACGTTGGTCGCTACACCAACATTCGCGGATTGGGTGCAATTATTGATTTGGATGTAGAACGTGTTACAGAGGAAGATGATTTTATCATTTGGTCAGACAATGGCAGAACTAGAAGTTGGAGAAAATATAAAACGAAAGGTGGAGAAGTGGAATTGTCAGAAGTAAAAGTACCGAAAATAAGTATGGATAAGGATTGTGATTGTCCAGACAAAGAGGAAGAAGAAGAAGAAGCAAACAAAGAGGCATTCAATAAATTATACGAACCTTTTATGGACAGCTTCAAAGAAAATTTAGTGGAATACGGACAGACCGTACAATCTTTAGAAGAAGATGAAATGCTGATGTTCCGCCTACATTTCAATGATTTTGATATAGATTATGTCGTAGATGTGAGCGTCGCGCAATCGGTATTGGAGCAGTACGCCACGGAGTCCATTACACTGGAAAAAGCGATTGGGAAAGTGAAAGTGAAGAAAAATGAAAGTGAAGATGATTGGAGGTAAATTGTTGTTGATTTATTTAGCAGCTAAAAATGCAGACGCTCACATTCACAGACCTCCGATGTTTGACAAATATCGGAGGTCTCGAATATTATAAACCCAGACATTGGCATCCAGCTTTACAACAAACCAATACATTGTCGCATACTTTCATTTTGCACCATCCGCTTTTCGGTTACTTTCATCTTTCCATTTTTTGTACTTATTTGCAGTCGAATTGAACTTAGATTCAAATGATTCGACGAAGCTTTCTTTTAGCACTATTTCTATTGCTTCAAAGCGGAATTAGCTTTGGACAAGATACTCTACTCACGCTTGTGGATATTCAAATAAAAGGTAATAAAAAAACAAAGGAAAGTGTCATTTTAAGAGAACTCAACTTCCAGTTGGGCGAAAAATTGCTCGCTCAAAATGTAGCCGCCGTTGCAAAATTGAATGAAAATCTGGTGATGAATACGGGTTTGTTCACCGCCGTTGATGTTTCATTCGAGCGCATTACAGCTACAGAAGTAGAAGCGGTGGTTGAAGTGCGAGAGTTTTGGTATTTATTTCCAATTGCTATTTTCCAATTGGCAGATCGCAACTTTAGTATATGGTGGTCAGAGCAAAATCGGTCGCTAGAAAGGGTCAACTATGGCATGAGATTTTATCACGATAATCTAACGGGAAGAGGCGATAGATTTAGAGTATTTACACAATTAGGTTATCTAAAATTGCTGCAATTAGCGTATGATTTGCCGATGTTTCGTGGCAGCAAGAATTGGGGAATCTTTTTTGATGCTCACTTCTCCAATCAAAAAGAAGTAGCTTACATCACACAAGAAAGCCGCCTTCAATTTTTCAGTCAAGCCGATGAATCTGTTCTGCTTAGGCGTTTCCGATTGGGCGCAGGCACGACTTATCGAGAAGGTATTTTCAAATATCACACCTTTAAATTGTTGTACAGCGACAATTGGGTAGGCGACTCCATTAGCCTCCTAAATCCAGATTATTTTCTCGGTGGCATCAGTCGGCAGCAGCATTTCACCTTTCAGTACGACTTTACAATTGATAAAAGAGACATTAAAGCCTATCCGATCAGTGGATATATCTTCTCTGCTTTTGCCCAGAAAGACGGCTTCCAATTTCAGCACGAAGACGTGAACGTATTTTCGACCAGCCTCTCTTACGCGCATTTTCTAGCTCTAGGCAAAGAAAAAAAGCACAGCTTTGGCGCGAAAATCAAAGGAAGATATACTTGGAATCGACAAGAACAAGCCTACACACACGTCTCCGCCGTAGGCTACAGTCCCGATGTTTTGAAAGGTTACGAGTTTTATGTAATAGACGGTATGGACTATCTCTACCTCAAAACGCATTTGGTGTTCAGCTTGCTCAAAAAAGAAATCAACTTTGGCAAATGGGTATTTCTAGAGCAGTTTAGACACATGCCGATCCAAGTCTATTTTACGATCAATAGTGATTGGGGCTATGTGAATGCACCTTACAATGAATCCAAAAGCACCTTGAGCAATCAATGGCTTTGGGGCAGAGGCCTTGGCATTGATATATTGATGTACTACGATAAGTTGATGCGCTTTGAGTATAGCTTCAATCATCTTGGAGAGCGCGGCTTGTTTTTCTCTTGGGATTTGGCATTTTGAAAGCGGTTTGATATTATTGCAGAGCGAACAAAATAACGAAGTACCAACAACAAACATGAAATACGACTACATCATTGTAGGGGCGGGCAGCGCAGGTTGTGTCCTTGCCAATCGCCTATCCGCCGATCCTTCCAACAACGTTCTACTGATCGAAGCTGGCAAAAAAGACCGCAATATCAACATTCACATACCTGGTGCTTACGCCAAATTGCATCGCTCCAAAGTGGATTGGGGTTATTGGAGTGCGCCGCAAGAGTATGTACTGAATCGGAAGTTGTATTTGCCAAGAGGAAAAACCTTGGGCGGCAGCAGCTCCACCAATGCAATGGCTTACGTGCGTGGCAATCGCGCAGATTATGACGAATGGGCAAGCCTCGGTAATGCAGGTTGGTCATACGAGGAAGTTTTGCCGTATTTCATAAAATCAGAGCACAACGAAGACCTTCACAACGCTTACCACAGCCAGTCAGGAGAACTCCACGTCGCTTTTCCAAGATACCAAACCCCCTATTCTGCCGCTTTCATAGAGGCTTGCGAGCAAACAGGTTTCGTGAGAAATGACGACTACAATGGCGAACAGCAAGCGGGCGTTGGTTATTTTCAGTTCAACATCAAAGATCGCAAACGGCACAGCGCGGCAGCGGCTTTTCTGAAACCTGTTTTGAAACGAAAAAACCTAAACGTATTGACCAATACGTACACCAAAAAAATCCTCTTGGAAAAGGGAAAAGCTGTCGGTGTGGAAGTCGGCAATACTGCCAGCCAATCCCACATTTTTAAAGCCCAGAAAGACATCATCCTTTCAGCAGGCGCTTACGCTTCTCCTCAGCTTTTGATGCTTTCGGGCATCGGCGATCCTGTAAAGCTCAAAAAGCACGGCATCAAATGTTTGCATGAACTCTCAGGCGTCGGTCAGAATCTGCAAGATCATCTATTTGTGCCTTTGAGCGTGCTTTCCAAACAACAAAAAGGACTCAATCATCATGTCAAAATGGGGCATCAGTTGGCAGATGCTTTCAACTATTTTGTCCGAAAAAAAGGCGTGCTGCAAATCGGACCTTTGGAAGCCGTTGCCTTCTCCAATACTTCGCTCAGCTCCAAGCGCGTGGACTACCAATTTCATTTTGCTGCCTTTCAACTCGGCGAAGCAGCCAACGTGAGTCTCTACGACATCCACACCTTTCCTCAAACCGACGGCTTCAGCATTCTACCGACTTTGCTGCGCCCCAAAAGTCGCGGGTATCTCAATTTGGTCAGCAACAATCCATTCGATTTTCCACACATTCAGCCCTATTTTCTATCGGAAGCCCACGACCGCCAAACTTTCCTGGAAGCCGCTCAAAAAGGTATTAAAGTTTTGCAAAGCACGGCTTTCGATGCCTATCGCGCCCGCTTTGTGCATCAAATAGATCAGATGAGCGAAGATGCCCTTTTTCACTACCTCCAACAAAAACTCGAAACCGTTTATCATCCCGTCGGTACGTGCAAAATGGGACAAGACGAAGCCGCCGTAGTGGACTCCCAACTCCGTGTACACGGCATCGAACACCTCCGCGTCATGGATGCTTCGATTATGCCAACCATTGTTTCTGGCAATACGAATGCGGCGGTTTATATGATTGCGGAGAAGGGAGCGGAGATGGTGTTGGGAGATTAAAAAACCTGATGCCAAGTATCTGCACGTTTACGTTCAAACGGATTTAAGTACTTGGACAAAAGTAATCTAGCTATTCAACTCGGCAGCATCGCACTTGCAGCGCTCGCTGCATCGTGGTGGTCTTGGAGGGCAGACAAAATATAAAATGTTGTAAAGCAACATCTTATATTTTGTCTGCTCTCCAAACCTCCTCTGCGCGTCGAGTCGCACTGTGTCCGCCTTACCGTGTCCGCGTGAGGCGTGAGGCGATGGCGCGCTAAATGTGACCTAAATATTGTCCACCTACTTAACGTCTGATAAATACATGAAATGGCAGGTATTTTGAAAACTTGTCTGCTTCAGGCGCGAGAATGATGCCCGTCATTGTGTGAGTCTATGAAGGATGTTCAAGATTTTTCGAGACAGGAGGGAAAAAACTACTCTTCGTCGTCCTCTTCATGAATATTGTCAATAATCTGCTCGATATAAATATCTGAGACATTATCTGTATCTGACTTGTCGTATATTGTAATCAAATAAAGATCAATACTTTCATCCGTCTCCACGATGCTTGTTTCTACATAAGTAATTACTCTTGCACCGCTACTTTTTCCTTTTCCTTTGCTTTTTATAGCCATTCTGACTTTAAAAACATCAGGCTTAATTTGATCACCTTGATAGGGATTTTCTATAAGTGCTTCGAACAGTTATTATCAGCTTATTGCTTACTCTTCATCATCATCGGTATTGTGCCTATCCAACATACCTTTTATTTCGACTGTAGAAACACTTTCTTGATCTGATTTATCGTATAGTTTTAGCAAAGTGACTTCAATTTCGTCTTCTTCCTCTACTACCTGCACTTCAATATGATATATTACTCGACCACCTCCACTTTTACCTTTTCCTTTACTCTTTATAGCCATTCTTATTTTATAAAAATCCTCACTGATCTTTGTACCAGTGTATGGATTTTCCAATAACTCTTGCTCCAGTCTTATCAAGTCTTCTTTCAGACTGCGGTACTTTTTATAGATCCTTTTTACATCTTTAAGGAATGCTTTGGTGTAAGTGATACTACAGTTCATCTATCAGACTCTTAAGTGATTTTTTTTCTTGCTTTCCTGACTTCATTGCTACCATTTGATCTATACTTTCGTGTAAACTATGCTCAAAATTATCTAGATAAGTGAAGCGATCTAACAGCTTCATAAGTGCTTGATAATCAGCATAAGGAATAATTACATTTGTCTTATTTCCTTCATTATCAAGAACATTTAGGTGGTTTTTTACATCTATCATAATCGTGCTTTTATTTTACAACAGCATTTTCTAAAGAATAGTTGAAGTTAATTTTTATCGTGTGTGTTTACTTTTTCGTTGAAAAAGAAAGGGATAAGGCATTTCACTTGAAATACAAGCTGACGAACGCTCTAACTATCACTGTCTTAACAAAAGAAGAAGGTAGAATAGAATCATCGTGGTTTCAAAAAATTCCAAGTCCATGAATACACCCTTTTCTTCTACTTTGTAGCCAACATTACTCCTTTGAGCAGTATCAAATGTGCACTTAAAGCTAGTGCAAATGCAATGTGATTTTGCGCTTTGCCAGTTCTATGAAATAACTTAGGAACGAGGGATGGATAAACTGAGGTTCTTGACAAGATATTTTTGTGCTAATGGAGGCAGAAAAATCGCAATCCGCCTTAGGCGGACATAAGACTTTTTCTAACGAAAAGTAGCGCAAAACCTGTTCGCCTAAAGCGTAAAGATGAAGTCAAGAA
>JBCCRX010000407.1:0-5835 GCA_039201015.1 Bacteroidota bacterium
ATGGGCTGTTTTTATACTTTTGCAACGTTTAAATGAAAGGCACGTAGAAATTATCAGCAACTTTAAATCTTTTTTGCTGTCCTCTGTTAGGTCTCCAGCCAATCCATGAAAGCTAAGTAATCCTGAACCTACTAGCAGAAAGTAAATACTTATTCCAGTGAGTAAAACACAAAACCTTGTTCTAATGAGAAAACTTTTGCTACTGTGCTGCTTTGTGAGCACGGTTTTTTCCCTTGTCGCTAACGATAGTCCAACTTTTGATGAACAAGCTATTATTGTTCGTATAAAAGCCATGAAAAACGATGCTGTGAAGGCGCGATATACGAGCATCGTGAAAGCCTATCTAAAGGCTTATCTACATTACAAAAGGGAGAGTTCGGAAACTATTCTTGGAAGAAGTGTGCTGTATTTCCCGTTGTTTGAGGAGAAGCTAAAAGAATTTGATTTACCCGATGAACTAAAGTACCTTTCTATAGTAGAATCGGCCTTGAATCCTAAAGCCGTTTCGAGGGCAGGGGCAGTAGGACTTTGGCAATTTATGCCGCTTACTGCCAAGGACATGGGTTTGAAAATGAACAAATATGTGGATGAAAGGCGCGATCCACAGAAAGCAACTCAAGCTGCCATGCGCTATCTTCGAATGCAATACAGACGTTTTGGTAGCTGGGAATTGGCTTTGGCAGCTTACAATGGTGGTTCAGGAACAGTGAGTAGAGCCATCAAAAGAGGTCGAAGCAAAGATTTTTGGCGCATCAGGAATCATTTGCCTAAAGAAACGCGAAACTACGTTCCTGCTTACATCGCAGCTTCTTACCTTGGAAAATATTACGAAGAACACGAACTGATCCCCAACTATCCTCAATTGGACGCTCAAATGACGACCACTCTTACCGTCTATGGCTATCTTGCTTTCCCAAAGATTGCTAGATTGACGGGTTTATCTTTGGAAGAAATCAGCGCGCTGAATCCGATATACAAAAAGAACTTTATCCCAACCGACGAAAAGGGCAACACTTTGAGGTTACCGATTCGTGTGATGCCCGTCGTAGAACGCTATTTGAACGCCAACAAGCCAGATTCAGGAAAGCAAATAGAAGAAGATATTCTATTGAATGACCTCAACAAAGAAGTATTGGACAAAGACTTGTTCTATCTTTCTTCCATTTATCCAGTAAAGGAAGGCGAAACGATAGATTCACTGGCTCAGCGATTTCAGATTCGTTCTCACCTTATTCGGGCATGGAACAAAATGTCGCCGCGCATGGAAATTGCCTTGGGACAAAAATTGCTGCTTTATGGTGTGGAATTGAGTGAAGAAGAGTTGGAAGAAGATGTTGAAGAACCGATTGTGCGAGCCGAATCTGTGGAAGAATTGGTGGAAAAACCGATCGAGTTGGTGGAGGAAAAAGAAAATCTACCTGAAAATACAATTGCGCGCGACAATTATCTCTACTACACCGTCGGTGCAAATGAAAACCTTGACCAAATTGCAGAGAAATTTGGAGATGTGAGTGTGCGCGATATTATGATCTTGAATAATTTTCGGAGTACTCAAATTCCTAGAGCAGGTCGAGAAATTAAGGTGAAGAAGATGTAATTGGGAAGACGAATTTTTGGAGGCGAGCGGACAAGACTGCAAAAAGAAACCTAAGTGTCCTGCTTCATTTAAATCACTAAATACAGTGTAAATTAAGTTTCTTTGTATTTTAGATAGGGGAGTTTGAGGGAGAAAAAAGGTTTTTTAGAAAAACCTTTTTTCTCCCTCACCCTTTTTTCGCCGCCGTCTTCGACGGCGGCAGATGTGTTTTTTGAAGCTCGAAATTCTAAGGAATTTCTCGCTTCTCAAAATTAACACAAACTTAGTTTACAGTGTACTAAGGATTAGTAAGACTTAAATTTTTGAAGAACCTCCCTTGCTATGTCAAAATATACACTACACCTAGCTAGCCTATTCTTGTTGATAGTCCTTTCTGCTTGCAATACCCAGCAAAAAGAAACCACTAAGTCAGACGACACTAGTATTACTACGACACCTCTTCAGCACGTCAATCCTTTAATTGGTACGGCAAATAGCACTACCAAAAGTGCCTTGCGATACAGCGAAAACACAGAGTCGCTCGCGCAAACTGTTCCTTACGTCGCTCCACCTTTTGCGATGACGGGCTGGACGCCACAAACTAGAGCCACCGAAACAAAATGCGTCGCCCCCTATTACTACAAAGACAGCTTGCTACAAGGTTTTCGAGCTAGTCATTGGTTGAGTGGTTCGTGTGTTCAGGACTATGGCAGTATGACGATTATGCCAATCGACGGCGAACTGCTCCCTAAGGCTCAAGACTGGTCATCTTCTTATCAACACAGTGAAGAAACGGCAAGTCCTGCCCACTACTCCGTACAACTCCAACGCTATCAAATTAAAGCGGAAATGACGGCAAGTCGGCGTTGTGGAATGTTTCGATTCACTTGGGAACAACCCAAAACGCCACAAATTGTCATCCAAGTCAATAGTGATGAAGGCGAAGGATTCGTAGCAATAGATACTATAAAAAACGAAATTCGTGGCTACAATCCAGTGCATCGTATTTATCAAGGTTGGGGGGAAGCGGCTGGATTCAGTGGGTATTTTGTAGCGCGTTTTGATCGCCCAATCCAATTTTTTGGTACTTTTTACGACAATAAAACCTATGCTCAGCAGCGCAAAGCAAGTAATGAAAGCGATATGGGGGCCTATGCTCAGTTTGATCTGAAAAAAGGAGAAAAGGTTTTGGTGAAAATTGGTACTTCTTTTACGAGTTTAGAAGCTGCCGCCGCTAATTTAGAAGCAGAAATGCCAAGCTGGGATTTCGATGAAGTAGAATCTGATTTAGAAGAAGTGTGGGAAGCCGCACTCGGCAAAATTCAAGTAAAAGGAAAAGCAAAGGATCAAGAAAAATTCTATACGGCACTCTATCACAGCCTACTGCATCCACGACTTTACAGCGATGTGGACGGCAGCTATCCTGCCTTTTCGGTCAATGCTCAAATTCAACAAGCAAGCGATTTTGAATACTACGGCGACTTCTCCATGTGGGATGTTTATCGCGCGCAATTGCCATTGGTTCATTTATTGTTTCCTGAAAAAAGCAGTGATATGATGCAATCTTTGGTGGCGAAAGCAGTGCAAGGAGATTGGTTGCCGATATTTCCGTGTTGGAACAGCTATACGGCTGCTATGATTGGCGATCATTGCACTTCTGTCATTGCAGACGCTTATGCCAAAGGGATTCGTGATTTTGATGCAGAAACGGCTTATGCCTACATGCGAAAAAATGCTTTTGAGACACCTGGAAAGTTTGAAGATTACAAAAACGGCAAAGGAAGACGCGCTTTGGATAGCTATTTGAAATACAATTATATCCCAATGGAGGATAGCGTCAAAGAAGCCTTTCACCAGCAAGAACAAGCCTCTAGAACGTTGGAGTATGCTTATGACGATTTTGCCTTGGCGCAATTTGCCAAAGCACTAGGGAAAACCGCGGATTATGAAACACTCACAGCACGCGCACAAAATTACCGCAAAGTCTTTGATCCCAAAGCAGGCTACGTCAGGGGCAGATATGCCAATGGAAAGTGGCATGAAAGCTTTGATCTTGGTGGCAAGAAAATGCCTTATATCACCGAAGGAACTCCCCGTCAATATTCTTGGTACGTGCCGCAAGACATGGCGGGGCTGATTGAAGTAATGGGTGGTGAAGCAGCCTTTAATTTAAAGCTGGACAGCATGTTCACGGAAGGCTATTACTGGCATGGTAACGAACCTGGACACCAAACCGTTTACTTGTTCAATTATTCGGGACAAGCCGCCAAAACGCAGCAATATGTTCGCAAAATCATGGAAGAAGAGTATGGCACGGGACCAGGCGGGCTGAGTGGGAATGATGATGCGGGGCAAATGTCAGCTTGGTATGTCTTTTCTGCGATGGGCTTCTATCCCGTTTGTCCGAGTGTGCCAGAGTATGTCATTGGTAGTCCCATTTTTGAGGAAATTCAATTACAACTGGGCGAAAATACATTTACGATCATGGCGGAAGGAAATAGCGAAGCGAATATTTATATTCAGTCTGCGCATAAAAATGATGTGCCTAGTTCGCAAAATTTCATTCGGCACGAAAACTTATTGAATGGTGGAAAGCTACATCTGCGAATGGGGGAGAAGCCTGCTGATTGGGGGAGTAGGGTAGAGGACGTTCCTTATTCTTTGTCTAGGGAATAGTGATTTTCATAGAATGAATACCGCTACGTGATGAGCTCAGGTATGAAGGCTAGTGGTCAGATATTAGAAGCGAGAAGTTAGACCTGTAAACTACTGATCTACAGTTCAATTCTACTCTAAACATGCGCTTAGGCTAAAGTCGGACAGGTATAGCTACTACCTGCCCGATTATAGATATCAGTCTTTCTCCATGCTCACTTTTTGCAAAGATATAAGGCTTGCCTTCAATGCTTGCAGTTCGCGTTCCAACTGTTTTAGGTCTGCTTCAAAGCCCTCCAATTGCTCATCAGGTGCTTCGATCATTGCTTGTTGTTCTTGCACGCCATTAATCAGCATGTAAGTCAAGGCACTGTCGTCATAGCTTAGAGCTAGTTGGGGAATTTTGCGAACTAATTTTTAAGATATTTAAGAAATGGGTTTTGGTCGAATGCCATCGACTTAAAAATTTCTGTAATGGCGGGCATTTTTGAAACGTCTGTCATTTCAAGCATTCTAAATGCCCATCATTTCATGGCTTAAGTTTTTGACATTCGGATTTTTGAGAACCTCTATTCCTTCATGCCCAAAAGTCAAGAGAAGGTTACCCCAGTAATTGTCATTTTTTTTGATTTCCTGGCTATTTCCCCATTTCATATGTTCTAATTTTTTAATTTTACTGTACTTCGCATTGATTTAATCACCTATTTTAATATCAAAGCCACATGAAAAAACTAACGAAAGCCTCCATTCCTCAACGGGTATTCGATCTCTATGATGATTATGCGCACAACCGCTTGGATCGCAGAAGTTTCTTGGACAAATTATCGGTTTATGCGGTCGGTGGTATCACTTTGCCCCTGCTGCTGAAATCCATTATGCCAGATTATGAAAATACTTTACAAGTACAGGCAGATGATAGTCGTCTGAAGTCTGAAATGATTAGCTACGAATCGCCGAAAGGTGGCGGTACAATCAAAGGTTTGTTGTCTCGACCTGTGGGTGAAAAAGAAAAGCGGTCGGGCATCATCGTTGTACACGAAAATCGAGGACTGAATCCGCACATTGAAGATGTAGGCAGAAGGGCGGCACTGGAAGGTTTTATTTCCTTAGCTCCTGATGCTTTGACGCCGCTTGGTGGCTATCCAGGCACAGATGATGAAGGCAGAACCCTGCAACGCCAACGCGACCGCAAGGAAATGCTACAAGACTTTATCGCCGCTTTTGAATACCTAAAAGCGCATCCTGAATGCAACGGCAAAGTAGGCGTCGTCGGCTTTTGCTTTGGTGGCTGGATTTCCAATATGATGGCGGTGCATGTGCCTGAACTTTTGGCGGCTGTTCCATTTTATGGCACACAGCCCAGTGCGGAAGAAGTTCCTAGTATCAAAGCGCCTTTATTGCTTCATTTTGCGGCTTTTGATAAGCGCGTCAATGCTGGCTGGCCCGACTACGCCAAAGCGCTACAAGAAAATAATAAAGCCTACAGCGCACATTTATATCCAGATGTCAACCACGGATTCCACAATGATTCTACGGCTCGCTATGATTATGAGGCTGCGCAGTTGGCGTGGCAACGGACGATGGATTTTTTTCAGGAAAAATTG
>JBCCRX010000408.1:0-5828 GCA_039201015.1 Bacteroidota bacterium
CTTAGGCGAACAGGTTTTGCGCTACTTTTCGTTAGAAAAAGTCTTATGTCCGCCTAAGGCGGATTGCGATTTTTCTGCCTCCATTAGCACAAAAATATCTTGTCAAGAACCTCAGTTTATTCATCCCTCGTTCCTTAATTACTTGATGACGGGAACTTAGAAATGCACGTTATCAAAAGTACCAGTCTTTTGACGGAAAAGGAATAATAAAAATTCAGGCACATGAAATATATCTTTTACATCATCCTCTCACTACTGCCGTTCGGACTACTAGCACAATCCAATCTAATCGTAGAAAACAACAACTTCGTCCTTTCGGGCGGCTTCCTTGTCCTAGACGACGCCAATTTCAAAAATGACGGGACGTTCAACCATACCGATGGTACAGTTAAAATGGTGGGATCGCAAGACAGCAAAATAGAAGGTGCTGCTGCCACGACTTTCTATCAATTATTGATTCAAAAAACGCTCAACAATGTGCTGCTAGATCAAAATGTGACCGTGACAGAAAACTTAGAATTGGCGGGCGGATTACTGGATTTACAAACTTCTGATTTGGAGTTAATTGGTAATGCCACTACTGTGACTGGTCCAAACGCCAATCGCTACATCAAAACTTCCAGCACGGGCGTATTGATTATTGCAGTGGGTGCAAATGCCGTCTTTTTTCCAGTTGGGAACAGTGCTTACAATCCAGCCACCCTTTCAAATGCAGGGACAGCGGATGATTTTAATGTGCGCGTCGCCGATGAAGTACTGACGGATGGCAATGCAGGTGTCGCTTTCACGAGCGGCGTGGTGGATAGAACTTGGTTCATCAACGAAGCCATTGCTGGTGGTAGCGATGTGAATATGACGCTACAATGGAATGGCAACGAAGAACTAACGAGTTTTGATCGCTTGACGGCTCACATCTCTAGATTCGATAATGCTTGGGATGTTGTACTTTCAAGTGGTGCCGTGGGTAGCAATCCCTACACGCTAGATCGAAGCAACATCACCGATTTTTCGCCTTTTTCTATTGGTAATGACAATGTGTTGCCCGTGGAATTGCTCACTTTCAAAGGACGTGCTTTGGAAGAAGCCGTTTTGCTAGCATGGACGACCGCTACCGAAATCAACAACAAAGGCTTTTTCTTAGAACGCAGTGAAGATAGCAAAGCTTGGAAAAGCTTAGGTTTTGTGGAAGGGCAAGGCAATAGTTTGGCGCAACACGACTATGATTTTCTGGATAAACAGCCCATTCAAGGCATTGGCTACTATCGTTTGAAGCAAGTTGATTTTGATGAAAGTTTTGAATACAGCAACATCATTGCGATTGAGTTTGGCGACGACAAAGCCAGCCTTTCTGATGCTTTTCCGAATCCAACAAATGACTACACACAGCTCGATTTGACTTTACCAAAAGCAGAACAAGTCATCGTGGATATCTACGATGCCGTCGGGCGACACTTGCAACGCGATGTACAAGCTTTTCCAGTGGGTATAAGCAATATCGTATTAACAACGGAGCATTTAGCTGCTGGGACTTATTATGTTCGAGTATTACTAGATCAGAAAATGTTTCAGCGAATGGTGGTAGTGGAGCGGCAGTAGATTTTGAATGAATAAATGTTCTTAAACTATTCTTTAGGTGATGGTCATGGTTTGTGACCATCACATTTTTCCCAAAAAAGTACGACAGTTTACCGCTGCATACTTTACCAATGCTACTTTCAATAATCAATCCTCTTTACTTGCTAGTACATTGTAATTTAAGTCTTTTCAAATTTTAGAAGCGAGAAATTCCTTAGAATTTCGAGCTTCAAAAAACCCATCTACCGCCGTCTTCGACGGCGGCGAACAAGGAGTGAGGGAGAAAAAAGGGTTTTCCTAAAAACCTTTTTTCTCCCTCAAACTCCCCCATCTAAAATGCAAAGAAACTTATTTTACAGTGTACTAGTGCGACTAGACAGAATTAATTGACACTTTTAAATTGCTTTAAACGTAATAACAGCAAGGTTTCTAATTGTTATTTGCTTATGACTTGAACCACTAACAAAAATAAGTATGTTTATCTAATTATTTAGGCAATAAACTTGTGTAAAGTGTTCATTATAAACAATTTAAACAAATAAACAGCTTAAACAAATAGGTAGAAGTACTTACTTCCCAGCTACCTTTTTAAAGTTATAATCCTAGTTAAGAGTATGATATAAAAGGCATGCTCTTAACTCCTGAAAGTTAAGGACTCCACTTCGAACGGAAATCCTTAACTCCTAGTTCATCAGCCAGTGGCAGACAGGTTCTGACCTCAAAAGGGAAGCCTTTTATTCATCTTTAGTTCTCCATTTTTAATTATCAATTTGGCGAACACATTATTGATACCACAGAAATTATCGGAATGTCCTTTATATTGCAAAGTACTAGTCTTGACATTCCACTTACCTACACTTCCTGCATGACTGCTCCAATTGTAGTTGCACTAAAGGGGTAAGATAATTTTCAAATAGGCTCGAACAATCAGGGAAACTTTTTCCTTCTGTCCTGAATCGCGTGGAAGCATAAAAATTTATCTCCATCAATAGTTTTGAAGTACCTGAAAGCTGTTTTTTGAAGTACTTTTAGGCTAAAAACACTATTTTTCAAATGCTCTTGGTAGCAAAGATGTTGCTCCATCCAAAATAGGACAGAACGAACTTTTTTGACTAGTTTGTACCAGCCTAGACGGAACTCTTGGATAATTGAAAAGTAAAAGGATAATTCATTGACTAAGTGAAGCACTCGAGTCTATCAACTTCTCCTTATATTTGCGCCGCTTTCCGAAGGTTTAATTCAGCCTAGGAGTTCGTATAAAGCCAACAAACCAAATACTATCATCGAATAAAAAAATCACAGCAATATGAACTATGATATAATCGTAATTGGAAGTGGACCTGGAGGCTATCCAGCAGCGATTCGCGCCGCGCAACTGGGGATGAAAGTGGCAGTGGTGGAACGTGAATCTCTGGGGGGAATTTGTTTGAACTGGGGCTGCATTCCAACAAAAGCATTGTTGAAGAGCGCGCAAGTATTCAACTACATAAAACACGCAGAAGACTACGGCATTAAACTATCCAAACCCGAAGCAGATTTTGACGGTATGATTGGTCGCAGTCGGAATGTGGCGAATGGTATGAGCAAAGGAATCAATTTTTTATTCCGCAAAAATAAAATTGAGACTTTGACGGGCAATGGAAAAGTGACGAAGGATAAAAAAGTAGAAGTGACCGCAGAAGACGGTAGCAAAAAAGAATATACTGCTCAACACATCATTATCGCTACGGGCGGACGCGCAAAAGAGTTACCCAATTTACCAATCGACGGTAAAAAAGTAATCGAATACCGCAAAGCCATGACCCTAGCAAAACAACCCAAGAAAATGGTCATTGTTGGTGCGGGGGCGATTGGAGTAGAATTTGCTTATTTCTACAATTCTATCGGTACGGAAGTGACCCTTGTGGAGTTTATGGAGCAAGGCTTGGTGCCTCGTGAAGATGTAGATATTTCCAAAGAATTGGCGAAAGTATATAAAAAGGCAGGCATCAAAGTTCTAGCAAATACGTCGGTTGAAAGCGTAGATACGAAAGGAAGGGGCTGTAAAGTAAACATCAAAGATCGAAAATCGGGTGAAACGAGTACAATCCCTTGTGATGTGGTGCTTTCCGCAGCGGGTGTAGCCGCCAATATCGAAAATATTGGATTGGAAGAATTAGGCATACAAACTGAGCGAGGCTTAATCAAGGTAGATGAATACTATCGTACTAATGTGGATCGTATTTATGCCATTGGAGACGTCGTTTCTGGACCTGCTTTGGCACACGTCGCCACGGCAGAAGGCATCACCTGTGTCGAAAAGATCGCAGGACATCACCCTGAACCGATTGATTACAACAATGTGCCTGGTTGTACTTACTGCGTTCCAGAGATCGCATCTGTAGGCTATACCGAAGCGGCTGCTAAAGAAGCGGGTTATGAGGTGAAGGTTGGTAAGTTTCCTTTTTCTGCTTCTGGTAAAGCCAGTGCTGCGGGTGCAAAGGAAGGTTTTGTCAAAGTCGTTTTTGATGCCAAATATGGCGAATGGCTAGGGGCGCACATGATTGGCTACAATGTAACGGAAATGATAGCGGAAGTGGTAGCGGCGAGAAAGCTTGAAACCACTGGACACGAAATCATCAAAGCCATACATCCACATCCCACGATGAGCGAAGCGGTCATGGAAGCAGCAGCAGCAGCTTACGGTGAGGTGATACATCTTTAGTAGGTGATAAGTTATAGGTATCAATGTGAATAACGGGCAAAAACACTCAATCTTTAAGGCAAAAGGACTTGTTTTTCCTTACTCAGGACTCAGGAATACTTAGAAAATAAGTTTTCGATTGTTTATCTAGGAGAATGAGCAGTTTTTGAGGTAAAAAAGAAGAAAGCCACCTATAGATAGATCATTAATGTCTAAACATGCTCTACACACCAAACAAATTGTGAAGCGATCATTTTGTCATTATTCTACCTAACAAAACAGCATGCAAATACTAATCATTGGTGGCGGAAACATGGGGATGACCTATGCGCAAAGCTTTTTACGATCCCAAATTACGAACAAGGAGAACATGATGATCCTAGAAAAGTCGCCTGAAAAAGCGAAACAACTTGCCCAAAGAGATATAGGAACCATTTACGGAGTACCCGATGCGTGCTTAAAGCAAGCAGATTTGATTATTTTGGCAGTAAAGCCGCAGGACGCCCCTGCTTTGTTTGAAAAGATCAGTATGATGGTAGAGGAACAACAAGTCTTTCTATCTATCATGGCAGGAGTTAAAATCAATAGTATTCAACGGGCATTAAAAGTCAAAAAAGTCATCCGCGCTATGCCCAATTTACCCGCACAAATTGGAATGGGAATGACCGCTTTCACTTCTTCGGATGAAGTGACGCGCATCGAATTGGTTATGGTACAGAATCTGCTCAATACAACGGGAAAAACCGTCTATGTCGAAAACGAAAATTTCATAGATGCGGCTACTGCCATTTCAGGCAGTGGACCTGCTTATGTCTGGTACTTCATGGATGCGATGATGACGGCTGCAAGGAAAATGGGCTTTTCTCTTTCCGAATCTGAACTGCTTGTAGGACAAACTTTTAGGGGCGCAATAGAACTGTACAGCAAGACCAATTTTTCTTGCGAAGAATGGATACAAAAAGTATCCTCCAGAGGCGGAACAACGGAAGCTGCTATGAAATCATATCAAGCAAATCTGGTACACGAGGACATCATTGCGGGTGCACAGGCTGCTTTGGATAGAGCAATCGAACTAGGGAAAAAATAGCTGGCAAAGGAGTTCAAAATATTCGCTGGCACTATGTACTCTTTTACTCCTTTGGAGTTTTCGGACGGAGAGATGGCTTCTCCGTCCAAAGAAACCCACTGAAGACACAAAGCTGACAAGAGTTTTCATGGAGAAATAATAAAAGAATTTGGTTCTAAATGATTTTACTTGGTCAGCATTATTTATGGAAGCTCATGTTTATTTTCAAATCATATGGGCGTCGAGCCCACATGATTTGCTCAAGGTTTTTTAAAGGGAGAAGCGGCGAATTTCGCCGCTTCTCCCTTTAAAAAACCTTGATTCGTTTGGAAGGACTCGACCTGTCCGCCTCAGGCTGACGTCCTTCTAAACGAAAACAAACGAAATTGTAACTACTCAGGTACAAAAAATCAAAGTCAGCAATCCGACTAAACCGTACCTAATGTTGTTGAAATTGCATAAAAACGCTACTATTGCGCTGTGACAAAAGATGAAGAAATAGCA
>JBCCRX010000409.1:0-5798 GCA_039201015.1 Bacteroidota bacterium
AGACAAAACAAAATTAATCTAGCTATTCAACTCGGCAGCATCGCGCTTGCAGCGCTCGCTGCCTCGTGGTGGTCTTGGAGGGCAGTCAAAATATAAGATGTTGTAAAACAACAACTTATATTTTGTCTGGCCTCCAAACCTCCTCTGCGCGCCGAGCCGAACTGTGTCTGCCTTACCGTGTCCGCCTTAGGCGTGAGGCGTGAGGCATGAGGCGTGGGCGCGCTAAACGTGACTTAAAATTGTCCACCTACTTAAGTACTTGGACACATCTATTCTTGATTTATAACAGGACTATTTTCCGCCTGATTTCACTTTGAAAAGCCCTAGAGAACGTAGGCTATCTGCGGTTTTCAGAGCCAAATTATACGAAAAATATCCTCTGTTCTAATTTCAATAATAATTATGTCCAAGTACTTATATCAGTAAGCCTAATAAAATGACAAGGACATTTGTTGACAGTTATACTGCAAACGGGGTAAATCTATGCAAATGAACAGACTTGTTAATCTGTTTAGATTGTTGATTCGTTTGACTGCAATACATTGATATGAAGTGTATTAAACGAATAAACAGTTCAACAAACTTGTCTGCCTCACTGTGTCCGCCTTAGGCGTGAGGCGCGATCAACAAAATTTATCCCAGATGGAGTATATATCTATTTTAAGGCTGTACGAAGTCTCATTTTTATTAGCATTTTACTCGAAAATAGCCTAAGCCAATGTCAGTAAATCGCTCAATAAGTATGCTCCGCAAATCGCTTCGGACGGAAACACCAATTTATTTAAAAAATAATTTGGTTTATAAAATAAACTACTTTATATTTGCATTATAATTAAAAGAAAAATATTATATGGATGAACAAAAGCTAGAAGCGAAAAAGCAGTTGAGCTTGATAAGTGATGTGATTGCGACCACAAAGGCGCGTTTCGAGCGCAATGGGTCTGTATTTTTGTTCTGGGGTATTTTATTGACCGTTGCGAGTGCAGCTCAATTTGTTTTGTTGCTTTTGGAATATTATGAGATCAATTACTATCCTTACTTCGGATTGTTGCTAGGTTGGATATACGTATATTATACTTATTCCAAAAAAAAGAAGCAAGCGGTAACCAAAAATGTAGTCAGTAAAGTAATTGATTCTGCCTGGATTTATATTGGCATCAATTGTGCTTTATTGGGCTTTATCTACGCCCCTGTTCTGCGGTCCAATCTAATACCAATCATATTGATACTATTAGGAAGTGGTGTATTATTGACAGGCGTAGTCATCAAGCATCGGTATATTTTTTTCGCGGGTATTTTTTGTAATATTGCTGGTTTCATTGCAATTTCGGTGGATTATTTGTATCAACCATTGCTTACAAGCATCGTTTATTTGGTAGTTCTGGTGATTCCAGGCTATCTGTTATACAAAAATTACAAAAAAACACATGCCACTTAAAGATTTAGACCCAATTCTACATTCACAGTTGCGTTTGAAAATTGTGTCGCACCTGATGGCTGCGGAAGAATCCGATTTCAATGCTGTGAAAGAAGTTACGGGAGCTACTTCTGGCAATATCAGTGTACAAATCAAAAAGCTACAAAAAGTCGGTTATGTGCATGTGGAAAAAGGCTTCAAAAACAATTATCAGCACACCAGCCTAAGCATGACCGAAAAAGGCATTGATGCTTTTGAAACTTATGTCGAAGAACTCAAAAATTACCTCAATTTAGACGATTAAAATTTTTTTCATCACTTAGTTTATTTTTTAAACTAATTTATAAAAATCATAAGCTATGAAATCTGTATTCATATTTTTATTTGCTTTTTGCACCCTTAGCTTATCTGCTTGTAAGCATGCTGTGGATGCCAAAGACTACGAAGCTACCTTTGTCTCACTTTCCGCCTCTGATGATTTAGCAGAAATGGAAGAAACCATACAAAATGCTTTCAATCAATCTTTTATGCAGCAAAGCATTGAGCCATTGGAAGTGGTTTTGAAGCACCTCGACAATATGGAAAACAACGAGTGGGTCGCTTATTGGAAAGCTTTTGCCCTTTATCGAAAAGGCATTTTTTATACCGTATCGAGCGAAGTCGAAAAGAGTGAAGCCAATATTGAAGCGGCTTTAGTTACACTAGACGGTGCGCCTAAAAAAACCTCTGAACACTATGCGCTGCAAGGCATGATTAGAAGTTTTTCTACTCAATTTGCGAGTGGTATGAAAGCAGGTATCATTTCACAAAAAGCCAGTTCAGATTTCAAAAAAGCTTTAAAATTAGATGAAAACAACATGCGCGCGCATTATGGTATAGGCTCACAAGACTTTTATACGCCCGAGAAATACGGCGGTGGAAAAAAGGCAGAAGAATATCTATTGAAAGCCATCTCCCTAGAAGACCAATACCACAAAAATCCCGTGATGCCAACTTGGGGAAAGGATGAAGCCTACGAAATTTTGCTGCGCCACTACATTAAACAAGAGGAATTTGACAAGGCAAAAAAACTTTTCCAAGAAGCGATGAAAGCCTTTCCAGGTCATTATCAATTGACGCAAGTGGGAGCGCAACTGGTTGGGAAGTAGTTAAAATATTTTCTCTAATACTTTATGCCAAGAGATAAGTTAGAAGTGGAATGTCGTCAGCTTCAGGATTTTACACAATGACGGTCATTTTAAAGATGACTGTCATTTCATATATCTTAAATGACAGGCAAGCTGCCCGATCGGATAGCAGGCGGGGCTCGAAGTCACCCGTCATCATAGCTTAAGCTTAAGTTGACGGCATTCAAGTTCAAAGCTTCTACCTGATTTTCAAAGAAAGCGGCTAGTATTTATCATCTTATTCTAAGGTTTGCATAAGCACTTCCGCAGCATCGGTGGCATCATAAGGAGACCACACTGGATAAGAGTGGTTGGCTTGTAAGAGTTGTTGGTCTTTTTGTTTTGGATTAGGAACTGTACTGAAAATGCTTTTTTGCAAAGATACGTATTGGTCATCCATAGTTCTAGCTGCAAAGCCTAGAGCTTGATAAATATCCTCTTGCTCCAAAAAGGGAAATTCAGAAAGCAGTTCTTCTTTAGATGTACCACCAGCTAGATAAGCAAGTAGCGTAGTGACTGGAAATCTCATACCACGTATGCAAGGTTTGCCTAGACAGACTTTCTGGTTAATTGTGATTCGGGGATAGGCAGGATGTTTCAATTCCATATTAGCACATATTTATTCGTAAAAACATCCTCAAATATACAGAAGTTCCCATTCATTATAAAACACTTCTCCAACATGAAATACATTCATTTTCTCTATTGCTTACTATCCGTAAGCTCTGCCTTAGCGCAAACGCAAAGTATCAAAGGTGTTGTGACCGACAAAGAAAAAATACCTCTCGTAGCGGTAAACATCTACTTAAAAAATCATCCTGAAATGGGTACAAGCAGCGATGAAAAGGGAGAATTTTTGTTGTCTTGGGATACGAAAATGGCGAAGGACAGCATCGTACTTTCCTATACGGGCTACAAAAATTTGATTTTTGCAATAGCGGAAGTGGAAGTATTCGATTATTTGCCTTTGGTGCTAGAAGAGCAAGAATTGAGCTTGAAAACTTTTGCGGTGGTCGCCGATCGCTCCATTGCAGAGGAATTTTCAGTGCAACAATTGGAGCGATTGGATATTTACAAAAATCCGATAGCGGCGGCTGATCCTTTGCGCGCCATCACGGCTTTGGCGGCTAGTACGAATACCGACGAATCCGCCAATCCGAGTTTGCGAGGCAGCAATTCAACTCGAACGCGCGTATTGCTCAATGGTGTTCCTGTTTACAAACCCGTCCGCAATTCTCAAATCAACGGCTTGGGAAATTTCAGCCTATTCAATACCGAATTGATAGACGAAATGACTGTCTATGCAGGTAATCCGCCTTTGATTTACGGCAATGCCAGCGCAGGCGTCGTAGAACTCAATACTAGATCAGATTTGTATCGCAACAGTACGCAAGTCGCGCTTTCTCTAGCGAATGTGGGCGTGATGAGTTCCTACACTTTACCCAAGGAAGGCTTGCTGCAAGTCTATGGCAATCATCAAGTCGCCGCCCCTTTTTTGGCATTGAATGCGCAGAGTTTAGACTTCTTAAATGACTTTGGCGCGGATGATGTAGGGCTGCATTGGAAGCAAAAATTGGGGCAGTATGCGAATGTGAGACTGTTCTCCTATGCCATAGACGAAAGCTATGCTGCGCGGGTCAATCAATTGGCTTTCGAGGCAGATGCAGTAGGGGAGAAGCGACGCAATTTTAATATTTTGAATTTTAACTATCAGCGTGAAAAGCATTTTCTTAGTCTTAATCACGGCAATAATTTCAGTACTTCCAGCTATCAATTTGGCAATTTACAGTCCGAACAACGCGAACGGCAATTTTACTATTCCGCCAATTATAAATACTATTTCACCGAAACTTTATCGCTACAATCTGGCATCAATTACGAGAACAATCGCATCAAAATGTCAGAACAAAGCCCGATTTATTATTACGCCCTGGAAAAGGAATCACCTACTTTTTTGAGAGACACAACACTGCAAATTCACGATTGGCAATACTATGCCTACGCCAAATGGAAGCCCAATGAAAAGTGGATATTGGGAGCTGGCTGGCGCGGTAATTTAAACAAGGCCAATTTCATCAGCTATCAAGGCAGCGCGCGCTATCAACCGAACGAACAACACAGCTTTTTGCTCGCAGGCGGCAAATATCACAACTACAACATTCCTAATTATTTGAATCAAAATTTCGACTTACTATCTAGTCAACAATGGTCTTTGGAATACGCCTACAAAAAGGAAGAATGGGAAGTGCAGTGGACATTTTTCCAAAAAGCAGAAACGGGCGATGTCTTAAATTATGAACGGCAGTCCAGCAATGCCCGCCAATTTTTGGGCATCGAAAGTTTGATTCGCTATCAGCCAAGCAGCAACTGGAATTTTTCTATCGCAAACACTTGGCTGGATGCAAAAATAAAAAGAGGAGAAGGGAGTTTTCGCGCTGTCAATGACTTGAATTATTTCATCAAAGCCAGCGTCCAATACGATAATTTAGCGATTGCTAGTTTTTCCCTTTTCTACGTGCAGCGTCCAGGGACTTTTTTCACACCCGTCGTGGGTAGTAATTGGGATCCAGCCGCGCAGGCCTCTGCACCTATCTTTGCGAGCAACTGGAATGAAGCGCAATTTAATACCTATCGCTCCCTCAATTTTGCTGCCAGCAAGGTGCTACTGCTAGGACGACATAACTTTGTGCTCTTTTTTAATGTCAACAATTTACTCAATCAAGAAAACGAGCAATTTGCTAGCTACAATGAAGATTACAGTGTTGAGCGTAGAGAATTGCTTGCGCTTCGGACGATTTATTTTGGTGGGGTTTGGAGTTTTGAGCATTAAAAAGCCAATTTTTAACAATTCTTATACTTAATAGTCTGTACAATTTTTGAACCACAAAGGGCACAAAGAGTTGATATTCAGAGAGTTGCAGCTTCATTGTTTTATTTCATAATCTTCTGATTATCAATTGTTTATAAATTATACACGGACTATTGTATACTGTAAATGGTATTCTACTGAGCAATAATTTTCTTTAATGTGTAAGTCGCTGACTACAGCTGTGTTCAATTTGAATCAGCATTGAACCGATTCAAATTGAAGAGTTTTCTAAAGGGAACAGAGAGCATTTTTGGAAAAAATGCTCTCTGTTCCCTTTAGAAAACCCTAATCAGATATTGCTGGCTCGATGCCAGCAATATCTGAAATCAAGTCACATATGGACAAG
>JBCCRX010000410.1:0-5763 GCA_039201015.1 Bacteroidota bacterium
CCATAATAACCTGATAGTGTCCTAATAAAAATCAAATGCTCTCAACAAATTTGATGATTACTAGATTTTTACAAAATTTAATTTCAAATTTTTGCTAAATTTTCAATATATCAGAATTTAATTTTAAAACATACTCTAAAGGGAAACAGCTCGTTTTCGACTCAAAAATCCAAATCCAAACAAGCTCTAAATTCAAAACTATTTGTAATATGTTGCAGAAAGTATTGCTTTCTTTATTTTTTCGCCCTAACAAATTCATTCTTACATCTTTTATGCTACTTATAGGGCTAAGCGTTTTTGGACAAGTCAAAATAACGTGGAATCTATTGGCAGATATTGAATACGAATCCAAGTATTTCGCAGAATACGATGCGGAGTATTTGTCCCCTATATTTGGCAAAGCTCCTAATGCCTACAACGGCAAGGAAGTGCTAGTTTCTGGCTATATCATTCCACTGGACGCGGAGGGAAGTGGCTATATTCTTTCTAAAAACCCCTATGCTTCTTGCTATTTTTGTGGTAATGCTGGACCCGAGACGATTGTTGAACTTTGGTTGAAACCCAAAAAAACGCGCCGTTATGAAATGGACGAACGCCTTACCTTCAAAGGTAAGCTCCGTCTAAACAGCACGGATGTCAATCACTTCAATTACATTCTAACGGACGCGGAAGAGTATTAAAATTTTTTTCACTCCCATACTCTTTTAAGTAGGTGGGTTTGAATAAGCGTCAAATTTTGAGCGAGTTATTTTTTCTTGTAAAAGTGCTTCAAAATCGTTGCATCCGCCTCAGGCAGACGGAACTATTTTTAAGTATTTTTAGAAGGAAAAAGAGCCGTTCAAAAATGTCAATTATTTAAGCACACCTACTTAATACATGTGCGTAAGAAAAGAATTCCTTGGGAGTGCGCTAAATTTTGATTAGATGCCGACTCAGTACGCGCTCAATGGCTTTTCGCTCTATGTCTTTGCCAATAAATACAATGTGACTAATACGCTCTGCATCCGATGCCCAAGGTGGTCCGTCGGATAAGATAAAACTATCGCGCACTGATTGAATAACGACCCGAGTAGGCGTCGCATTGACGGCTATAATGCCCTTGATGCGATAGACCTGATGCCGATGTAATCGAGCCAATTTAATCAATTCTCTTGCTAGAGATTCCAATCGAAAAGGTCGGTCGAAAGATAATGTAAAAGTGGTAATGTTGTTGTGGCGATGAACAGACTTGGGCAAAGTGGGTGCAATCTGGATCGTTTGCTCGTCGTGGAAAGGTTTGACATTCAGTATCTTATCTATCGGAAAAATGCCTTGTGATCCGTGAAATATGGTAGCTGTTGGGTGAATGCCGTTGAGCTTTTCGGTTATTGTTTCTATTTCAGCAGCCGAAACCTGATCGCACTTATTCAGCAAGACCACATCAGCACTCACCAGTTGTCGGCGTGCTTCGTCCGTAGCAGCTATATTTTCTTCTATGTAGGCGGCATCTGCTAGACAGATCACTTGTTGCAATTCAAAGACACGTTCCACCATGCGATTGCCCAAAAAGGTTTGAATAATGGACGAAGGATCGGCTACGCCCGTTGTCTCAATGACTAAGCGATCAAATTCCTCTCTTCGCATACTCACTTCTTCTAGCACACTCAGCAATTCATCGTAGAGCGAACAGCACAAACAACCCGCTGTCAATCCAGCTATGTCCTCTACACCACCCATCACCAATTCACAATCCACATTGATCTTACCCACCTCATTTTCGATGACAAAAAGTCGTTCTTCAGAACTTTCTTGAATGAAGTGATTGAGAAAAGTCGTTTTACCTGCTCCTAAAAAACCGGTGATTAACTGCACTGGTATTCTCTGCATATTGATTAGTTGTTTTAAATGGGGCTCTCGGACAGCAATAGCTTCATTTTTGTGCGTAAAGTCTCTCAAGAAGGAAAAGTTTTTAAGAAGCAAAAATTTTCCTCTTGGAGATTAAAAGCGTCAATTACTTTTTAGGTTCAGAGAAATCTTTACTTTCCGAACTTTATTCCGTTTTAGACATCAGTCATTTAGCCGCCAATAATTTTTGATACGCTACATACTTTACCTTATCGACCTTTACATCGTGCCACATATCCACTACCATCACTTCTATCTGTTTGTCTATCATATCTTGAATTTGGGTCCGGTATGCTTGATAATCGTTGAAGTGAGTCTCTGAAATCAGGTTGAAGCGATTGTGGAAAAAGGCAACGGGATTGAGCCAAAAGGTCTGCGCGATCAATTGGTTGCGCTCCTGATACTCTTTTTCGATAGCAGCGGTGCTTTTTTTCATCAAATCATTGACATAAGCAGAAGTAGAATAGCTCATTGCCCTACTGATTTTCGTACTATCCCTTGCAACGGGACTATCCACAATCTTTGGGAACATCGCATCCAACTGCGCCTGTTTGATACTATCAGGTCGATCGTATAATTTTTGCCGCTCATCTCTGGTCGCATCAATGACCTCTACCATTAGGTTGGCTGGTTTTTCAATGCTGATCCATTGGTGCAGAGCAGCTGGTAGAATAAAAGTAAACAACAACCAAATTCCTACCATTTTGAGCGTGTTGCTGATAATACTTTTTCCTTTCCGTAGCGTCAGAAAGTAGGAAAGTGTCCAAATTAGGAGATAAATGAAAGCATAGACAAGCATTTTACCGAATGCTTGACTAGCACTTGTGAATACGCCTGTGAGGACTGCGCCGTAGATTAAAAGTAGCACTACAAGACCAAAAACCATGCTGCTGTAGAAAGATACTCTAGAAAGCAACCAAGTAGTTTTTGCGGCAGTCTGTACTTCAATGAGTGGCATAAATCCTTGTTCACTTTCTAAACCTGTAACGTTGTAGAGCAAAACCAGCAACAACAGTGGTGAAAGGTACAACAGTACAAAAGCAAAATCTAAAGTACCTGTTTGAAGGCGTTCAGGATTCGCAATTTCTTCCCCCATGTCGGCATCGTAGGGGCTTGCCCAGAAATTAACCTTCTTATAGAATCCATATTGTTCAGCTTGTCCAACAGAATAGACCAAAGCAGGTGAAGGTGTTTTGAAATGGTAGGTATAACTAAACCAAACAGACCAATACGGAGTAGTCATATCCACCCAGGGCGCGTTTTCAGGACCCGCTTTCCCCTCGTCCAAATAAGCACCATATTTTTCCCTTTCTTCATCAATTTCTTCGTTAATCTTGCTGATTTCCGCTTGATGCTGATGATACAAATCAGCTCCATTGTGCAGCCCGTATATACCTGCTACCATGAACAAAAGCAGTGCAACAACTTTGAATGGGTTTCTTAAAAAGTGCTTCCATTCATAGATAAAAATGGTGAATCCATTCATATTACGGGCATTTTTTTAGTTCCTAGAAATAGAAAGAGCCCTACGGCAACTGCCCACAATAGTAATGACCCCAAATCGAAGGTGTAAGTGGGTAGCATAGCACCTAGAGCAGTTGGTTGATATTCAAAATCAGGTACGGATTTATAGAAATCGTTGCTGGCTTCCCAACCCCAATCGCCTGTTTTAGAACCACCAAAAGCATGTTCATCATTGAGCGTTTTGATGAATCCTCTGCGGTAATTTTCTACTTGAACCAAAAACGCTTGATGATGCAAATTATCACTACCCGTAAAGCCCATGCTGGCATTTTGTAAGGATATGAATGGATTCAGCACGCCACCTATCTGATAGGTTTGCTTTTGCTGTCCTAGCACTGTTCTCAAATTACCGAAATGTTTGTCCCATACTTGATTACCATATTCTTCATCCGCTTGCATACGGATTCCATCAAAATTGATGTCCAATTGCGAAACGCTATCTACTCCATATTTTGCTAGTGTTTCCTGCTCCAAAACTTTGCCCCTTTCATCAGAAGGATTGTGGCCATCCAGTCCCTCAGAACGGTCTTTTTTCATAGCCGCTCTAAAATCGTTTCGGCTAGGCAGTGGATGCCATTTTTCAATAGAACTCATCAGTATATTGGGCATAAATATCGTCCAGACCATCCAAATTCCTAGCATAGAGGTCAAAGCGACCGTTGCATTTTGCCAACGCGACGAAAAGAAAACCGTTAATCCACTTACTATGAAGTAGTAAAGCGCATACGATAGAGCGAATAAAGTGATACGACCCATCACTTCGCTATTGAGGCTTTGAAGGTTTAGAAGTCCATACACGAAAATGACCAAAGCCAGCAATGCCAGTCCATACAACCAGACAGATAAAGTCTTTCCTAAAAGAAGTTGGAAGGGTTTTGCGCCTTGCAGTACGAGCAGTTTGAGTCTGCCACTTTGTTTTTCGCTACTTACTGCATGGAATGCTAGAAAAATGAGTAGAATTGGTATGATGTATTGTAAAAGCAAGGAACTCTTTAGTTTCCCGAATTTGGAGACCAACTGCATTTGAGAAGCCTCTGAGTAAACGATTTCATTCTGTACATGCCCTTCCACGCGAAGTACGTTTCCCGTTATACTATTTACGCCCTCGTCCAGACTACTCAAGAGCGAAGCAGGCTTGAAAACATAAGTGCCATAGTGAGCCGCACCATGTGGATTCATCCCTTCAATATTTTCCCATTGCTGCCTCAGGTGCTTTTGAGCCGTTTGACTGGATTGGCTTTGTTTTTGTATTTGTTGATTGCCCAAAAATACAGCAAGTGAGAGCACCAGTAAAAAGCCCAAAGAAATACCCAACAACACCCGATTGCGCCCCAAAAACTGCCATTCATTTTTGATGATTTGCCACATAATTACGCTAGTTTTTTATGTACTCCAGATATAATTGTTCTAATTCATGGGTCGTCACCGCTTCGCTATTCAACTCTTTTACCAAATTCCCTTGTTTCAGGATACCGATGCGATCGCATACTTCCCTTGCCCGAAAAATATCATGCGTTGCCATCAAGATAGAAGAACCTTCCGTCGCTAGTTTTTTCAGTAAATCGGAGAGTTCATTGCTGGCTAGCGGATCAAGGCCGCTGGCAGGTTCGTCCAGTAGATAGACTTTTGCTTTTTTGGCATAAGCAATAGCAATCCCTACCTTTTGGCGCATCCCCTTTGAGTAATCAGCGACTTTTTTGTGGTGTGCTTCGGCTGCTAAACCACAAGTGGTGAGAAATTCCTGTAGTTCTGTTTTTGAATATTTTAGTCCAGTAAGCCGACAAAAATAATCCAAGTTTTCCATGCCCGACAAGTAAGGATACAAATTGACATTTTCAGGAATATAGCCGATTAGTTTTCGAACCTCCTGCGCTTGTTGGAAAGTATCTTTTTCAGCAATCCTTACCGTTCCTGAATCAGGTTCAAGAAAGCCCAAGAGCATATTGATGGTCGTCGACTTTCCAGCACCATTTGCCCCCAAAAGCCCTACAATCTCACCTTGCTGAACCGCTAAGGTCAAATCAGATATAGCAGGAACACCTTTAAAGGACTTGTTTGCTTGTTGAATTTGTATCATAACATATCTTATTAATGCAACTTTGTTGCAAAATTAAAGAATGTTTTGCTTAAATACAATTTTGAAGTGCCTGTTCATTTATTGGTAGCGCTAAATTTGTAAGGAACGAGGGATGAATAAACTGAGGTTCTTGATAAGATATTTTTGTGCTAATGGAGGCAGAAAAATCGCAATCCGCCTTAGGCGGACATAAGACTTTTTCTAACGAAAAGTAGCGCAAAACCTGTTCGCCTAAGGCGTAAAGATGAAGTCAAGAATCTGAGGTTATTTGTGCGTCG
>JBCCRX010000411.1:0-5721 GCA_039201015.1 Bacteroidota bacterium
GTCAGCCTCACGCCTAAGGCGGACACGGTGAGGCGGACAGGTCGAGTCCTTCCAAACGAATCAAGGTTTTTTAAAGGGAGAAGCGGCGAATTTCGCCGCTTCTCCCTTTAAAAAACCTTGATCAAATCATATGGGCTCGACTTGTCCGCCTTAGGCGTGACGCCCATATGATTTGAAGATAAACGTGAGCTTCCATAAATAATACTGACCAAATGAAATCATTCAGAACCTGTCATTTTTATACTCGAAATTTGGATGTGTTGCTAATATTTGGGTAAAAAATGACATTTCTGACCATCCTAAAATGTTGCTATCTGCCTCAGGCTGATTGCCTGTCATCTGGAACGCCACAGATAACAAGTATTTTCAGAAATACCCGTCATCAAGTTTTTTATACGATAAACGGCTGGCTCTAAATAGATCGCTCTTTCAAAACAGCTTTCACCGTCTTGGCTTTCCCGTCTCGCAAAAGATCAATCTCTATACGTTCTTGCGGCTCGTATTTTCCTATTTTACGAATTACATCTTGCACATTGCTGACTGAAATACCATTGATTGCCGTAATGACATCGCCTATCTCTATGCCTGCTTCCTCCGCTGCGGAACGTTCTGCCACTTCTACGACGGCGGCTCCCTCTTTCTCACCATTTTCAATACGAACACCCAAACTGGCGCGTCCCGCAGGGTAGAAATTAAAACCAGAGCGGTTGAAGCGATCCGATTTGAGATTGTCAAAATCAAAGTCAAAATCAGTATCTAAATCTTCTAGCATTCGTTCCAGTTCTTCTGGCATTTTCTCCAAACCCTCCCAACGGAAAGTTTGCTCTTCGCCGTCATTATCGAACTTGAATAAGAAATTTTTGCCTTCGCTGTCAAAAGAATCAAAATCGTCTTCTCGCATTTCAAAAGAACTATTTGACTCTATCCTCACTTTCCGCTTCACTTCATTTCCATCTTCATCCACTTCAATTTCTACTTCCACTTTACCATTTCCCTCAAAATCAACATCAAATTCTTCCAGAATGGCATCGACGTCTTCTCCTTCTGCATAGATTTCTTCAATTTGTTCATTGCCATTTTTATCTATTGTCTTCTTGACAATTTTGGCTGTTTTGTTGACGCTCTGCGCACTCACATTTAGGCTAAATAATAAGCAAGTTGTCAGTAGCACGCTCAAAGTTTTTACCCATTTCATATTTTACACTCAATTTGATTTATAGAATTGATTGGTCTGTAAATCAAAGCTGAACCGCTTAATTACTTATCAATTCTCCTACATAATTTTTTCATCCAAAAGATGCTCCTAAGTCCAATTGAGTTGTATTTTTGCCTAAGTTTTTTTGAAGACCGTTCCATACATGGCTAGACAATTTCAAGCTAAGTCGTCTAAATCAATCATACAGTTTCACGACCTCATTTTCGTCTTCTTCCGTGATTTCCACCAATAACTTACGCGTCCCAATCTTGCTTTCCTGATATACTTTTGTGCCGACTGTCCAGTTTTTGTGGCGCGTTTGTCCAGGATTGAGCGGAAAGCCATAGCCAAAGTGTTTGCCGTCTGGCTTTGGTCCACGCACATAATAATTCACGCGCTTCATAGAATTGTTCTTCACTTTCAGATTGATATAGCGCGCTTCTGGTTTTTTTACTTTGGGCGTCTCCTTGCGATTCACTATGCTTGCATCGCCTCTTTTGCGCACATTTACGTCCACATTTGCTCCTTCATAGACGACTTTTCCATCTTCTTTTATTACGCCTTTTATCTTTTGAGGTGTTCCCAATTCTACACTGCCCCAACCCCAAATATTGACTTCTACTTGCTCTACCGACAAGGTACGCGCATCTACTTGACCCACTTCCACACCAGCATTCAAGCTATTGGTTTTTCCTTCCAATTGGATATTCCCGACCAAAGCCATCGCCGCAAAATGCGTTCGGTTCAAATTCTTGACCAAGACTGTCTCGTGAGTAGATTGAATCACTTGTTCCAATTGAGGAGCTCCGATTTTAATCCGAATTGGTTTGCTGGGTTCTATCCATTTGATTTGTCCAAGCGTCAGCCTTCCCTCGTCGTATTCTTTTGCAATTAAATCCATTATATTCTCTTCTGCTTCGATCACCATGCCTGCTTTTCCATTGGCGTCTATTTCTATGTCGGCGTATAAATGGATTTCAACGGATTGGATATTTTCAATCGGGAAAGACTTGGTAATTAATTTTCCGTTGCCGTTAATTTGTGCACTTGTGATTTGTGCAAAAAGGAATGCCAAGAAGAAGATCAGATTTCTCATTTGAATGCTTTTTTTGCTTTAAAATTAAATGACCATACAAAAGTGCATTCGTAGCAATAAAGCCGCGCTTCAAAATGTAATTTGGAGGTGGCAGATTATGATTTGAAGCGTTTTGACTTTAATTTTTACTAGCTTGGATACTATTGATTGTTGCAAATTACATCTGAAATACCATACGTTTCTCAAACATCAAATAATTACTTTCTTCAAAATATCTTGATGATATGTTCTCACTTTACCAAAGCGTTCATCGTGTGCCACGCCAGTAGGAATGTTTTGTTGTCGGCTGAAAGTAGTAGCTTTTTTACCCCAAAGTTTGGCTTTATCGAGTGGGTAAGGAATACGGTGTAAGCTGCAATAGCCTGCAATGGTGAAGTAGTTTTGATCGGTGGAGGTGATTTTGGCTTCGATATTTTGTAATCGTTCACTTACTTCATCAAGTTCTTGACGTACTTCAGTATTGAGGTGTGCTTGTGCTTCTAATTGATCGGTGATAAGTCGCAAGGCGTCAATGACAGGTAGCGTTTTAGTTTTTTCCAGTTTGGTCTGTCCTGTAGTAAGGAGTTCGTAAATTCGATCATAGACCCAAAGCTCGAAACGAGGGCTCAACCACGCAGCAAACTTTAAGGCTAATTTTTCATCCATCCAAGTACCTTGATATTGCAACCCACCCTTTATGATGCGCAAAATCTATCTATCTATTTGATTATCAGCGATATGAGAATTCCCATATCGCTCCTCTAAGAGTAAAATATATTCTTTGGTTGTTTTTAGGCGCAAAAAATCGGCGACCAACTCAGGCGTGAGGCGTGAGGATGACACCCGACGATTTGTAAACAAGTGGGACTTTGTGTCATTTACGATTTGGTGTTTTGCGTAACATCAGTTAGTAACCTGTTTAGACTTGCACTTCACATGATAAAAAAGAAATAGGCGTTTGCTGCTATCTAATAATGTAAGCAAACGAGTAAAGTTTATGGATTTCTGTCCACTTTTTGCACTACCTAAATGCTCTACAATCTATATAATTTCTAGTATATTTCCCTATCTTGCACATCAATTGACTGCAACACATGCGACGCTTAGAAGAATTTAGGATATACTACAACCATACTATACATCCAGAATTGGTGCGAATGGAATTAGGTCGAAAACGGCTTATTCGACTGCTGTTTCTTTCCCTCACCTTGATCTTTGCGGTCATTTTAATCGAACTTTACATTGATATCATCATCATTACGCTTATCGGCGTCATCCCTATTTTTTTATACATCTCTTGGTTGCTCTATCAAATTCGGAAATTTAGGCTCACCTTCAAACCCAATGTAGTCAATCTGCTGATGGACTTTATGGATGACCGCTTGAACTACGGAGAACTTAAATACGACCCGAAAAAATTCATTCCAAAAGAACACTTTTTGAACAGTCAGATTTTTGGTCGCTCTGCGGAATATTATTTAGGAGAAGATCAAATTACGGGTAGTGTAGGAAACTTGGAGTTCGAGTTGTGTGAGATTCGGGTACAGGATAAGTCAAAAGTAGATGGTCGCCTGAAAGAAGTCTTCAAAGGGCTGTTTTTGCACACCCAGCTAGAAGAAGAAATCCAAGGCAAACTGCTCATCTTACCAAGGTGGCGATTACAATTCTTGGACCGCTCTATTCAACAAATCTTAAAGGAAGGCGGAAAAAATATATCCGATCATTTGATAGACGCACCTTATCAAGACCTCTTTAATACCTATGCCTACGATCCAACCAAACAACTCATCGGTACGCCGCCACAAAGCTTTAGTCAGTATCTTATTCCTGCTGCCTTTCAGAAAAAACTTTCTGACTATCATAAAAACTATGTAGAAAGCAAAATAGTAGAGCAAGAGCGAAAAGAAAGTAAAAAACAATCACAAAAAGGGGCTGCTCTCGAAGTAGAAGAAGAAATCGTTAAGAAGCTGAAAGTAGAAGAAGTAAAAGTTTCGGACTTGGCAGGAGAAGAAATTGCTTTGAACCTCTCCAAGCAAAAACAGTTACCCATTAGAACAGATGAAGAAATAGTAAAGAAAGTCATTATTGAGGATGTGGTCGTGAAGCGCGTGAAAGCCAAAGAGCAGTCGGAGCAGGAAAAAGAGCGTGCTTCGTACAGCGCGGAAAGACGAAAATGTGAATTGTATATTTCTTTTGTCAATAAAGACATTTATATTTTTCTGACCGAACTAGATGATTTTCTGGAGCCACATTTATTTTACTCCAATGCCAGTTTTGAAATGATTAGAGATTTTTATAAAGATATTGATCTGGTCATACAAATCATAGAGGAATTTGATCGTATTCATTAGACTTTATTCAAATAACTGACTGATGTTACGCACTCGTATGTTTTGGTACGAGAAATCTATTAGCTTGTCAGAGCTACCGTGTTTTGAATTAGAGTGGCTGCCAGCCTGAGGCGGGCAAGTCGAAGCCACTCTAATTCATGCAAATTCTTTCAAAGCGAGCCATATTTGAGCTTTTAGCTCAAATATGGCTCGCTTCTGAAAGAATTTTCCTACAAATCGTCGGGTTCGACCTGTCTGCCTCAGGATGACACCCGACGATTTGTAAACAAGTGGCACTTTGTGTCGTTTGCAATTTGGTGTTTTGCGTAACATGAGTAACTGATTATAACGTCTTGTGGTGAAAGGAAAAAGTCTCTAAAAATCAGTAAGTTGAGGTATTTTCCGTGCCTTCGGCGCGATAATCCTTTTGGAGGGAGAGATGAATTGGCGGTTTTACCACCGATTCATCTCTCCCTCATGAAGTTCCCTTCGCTGGGTCAGCAGTGAAGTATATAGAATTTCAACACTTTTGAGCGAGTTGAAAATTTTTGTGAATGACTACTCATGTTTCGCTGAAATCTATTTTGAAAAAATGAACTTACAACAGAAGTGCTATATACAATTGGAATTTTTCTGCGAAAAATTCCAATTATCCCTTTGGACAGAGAGAAAAAATCAAAATTTTCAATTTTGATTTTTTCTCTCTGTCCGATAGACCTCTTTTTAAAAAATTTTATGGAATAAAATTTTTTAAAAAGGTGTTTTCTATTATACAAACAATATCAAATTTTGATTTTTCGATTCTCAAATCAGCGAAATGTAAGTAACTACTATTGAATAATCAGAAATTGAATCTATTTTTGTGGCTTTGTTGAGTTGTGCTGCTTTCAGCAAAACATTAGATTAAAGTAGATTTACTTGGCTCTAAATGATTTCATTTGGTCGAGTATCTTTAGAAAGATATCGCCAACTATTAAATTTCGTTTGTTTTCGTTTAGAAGGACGTCGAGTCCTTCCAAACGAATCAAGGTTTTTTAAAGGGAGAAGCGGCGAATTTCGCCGCTTCTCCCTTTAAAAAACCTTGATCAAATCATATGGGCTCGACGCCCATATGATTTGAA
>JBCCRX010000412.1:0-5720 GCA_039201015.1 Bacteroidota bacterium
AAGTGGTGTCTATAGCGAAGAAGAGATTAAGTCGATCATCTTTGTGAGCAATCAGATGATGAGTATGCGGATGCAAGCCAATACCGTTTTCAGAGATTACATTGATGCTTTGGTTGTCATCAAAAATGGCGTAGCGGATTCCGAGCAACGACTTGCAGAATGGCAGAACGTACTTAATCAGATTCTGGAAGGCATCGTCAACAAAAAAACACGGGTATATACCAACTTCCTTAAATTCTCTAAGAAATTTTATGAGTCAGGAGCTTTGCGCGCTTCGCAGAGAGCCACTTCTTGGACGGCGCGGCAAAGCAATTATAGTGTAAAATACGCTGATAAACAGCCCTATGTCGAATTTGAAAGTACTGATTTGATTGCGGTGAGGCTCAAAGACAGCATCCAAATTCATCAGACTTCTGGTCGGTATTTCCCGACCTCGGAAGAATGGATCGGGAAAAGTGGAACGGTGAAATGGAGTGATCGTTTTTCGGATTTGGGAGAAGACGTTTACGCAGAATTTCCAGATACTTTTCGCATACAGATGAACACTAGTTTATACAGCGTTCAGAATGCCAAACTGAAATATCCTCTTTACTTCGGAGACAAATTCATTAGAGGAACGTTTGAGGATAAAATCGTAAGCGACAGTAAGGATGCAGATTATCCAAAATTTGAATCCAACAAAAAGATTCTGAACATTGACAACATTGGTCAAGGCATCTATTTTGTTGGTGGATTTCGTTTGAATGGGCTAACCGTTTATGGCTACGGCACGAAGGAAAAACGCGCCAACCTAAAAATATACGACGACAAGGAGGAACGATTGATCTATGAAGGTTCTTCAGAAAGAGTCATTATAAAAAGAGGGGAGTTTTTAATAGGCAACGATGTAGAATCGAATATCTATTTCAATCAAGACTCTATCTATCATCCTGCGGTTAATATCCGTTTCAATATTGAAGATAAAACCTTGCAACTCAATAGAATAAAAGAAGGAAATGGCAAGAATCCATTTTTCAGTTCTGTGCATAAAATGAATTTCGATGCCGAAAATATATTCGTCTATTTCAGAAAAGACTCGGTTGAAATTGGAAAGCGCGGCATTGCTTTTGATACCAAAAAAGAAGTCTATTTTGAATCCTTGAAATTTTTCAGTGAAGGGGAATATCTGAGGAATAAAGGCATCAGCGACTACAGCGCAATTGATATTATTGCGGTCACTTCCGAACGAGAAGACACGAAAGTGATTGATGCTGACTTGATTGCCAGCCGCATCAATTCTAAATTCACGGGAGAAAATATCAAGGGAGAATTGTACGAATTGGTAGCGGGCGGATTCATTGATTACGATGATGAAAAGCAGATTATTTACGTCAAAGAAAAGCTATTGCATTACGCCAACGCTAATCAAGGAAAAGTCGATTTCGATCCGCTCCGAATCATGTCAGATACCGAAGATGTCAATGCTACTTTGAACTTAAAAAATAGCGAGATCAGTGCAACGGGCATCAGAGCCATAGAGTTTAGCAGAAAGCAAAGAGTCGCCATTCTACCAGATTCCTCAAATGTGACGATCCGCGAAAATCGAGATATGAATTTCGATGGAAAGCTGTTTGCTGGATTCAGTACCATTACGGGCAAAGGTTTTGATTTTGAATACGACCGCTATTTGATTGATTTAGATTCGGTTCAGTATTTTGATCTTTACATCCCAACGGGAGAACTGGATGAACGCAATCAACCCGTCGCTTTGCCACTTGGCTCGCGCATAGAGGGACTGAATGGCGTACTATTGATAGATGCGCCTTCCAATAAATCAGGAAGAGAAGACATCGAAATTTTTCCTTCTTTCCAGAGCAAGCAAAAGTCGTACGTCTATTACGATCAAAAAGAAATCCGTCAAGGGGTTTACAAAAGGGATTCTTTCTATTTTGAATTGGATAAATTCAGCTTCAATCACTTAGATAAATTCACAGCCAGAGATATTATCTTTCCAGGCACTTTGTATTCTTTCGATATTATGGCGCCCTTCGAGGAATCTTTAATTGTAAGGGACGAAGATCAATCGCTTGGTTTCACGCATTCCACGCCCGAAGCGGGTTACGCACTTTATAAAGAGAAAGGTAACTATATGGGCATTATTGATCTGAGCAATCGCGGCTTGACAGGCGAGGGTGATTTGACCTACTTAGGCGCGACTGTTTTTTCTGATGACATTGTTTTTAAGCCTTATCAATTGACGGCTAGTGCCAAGACTTTTGAACATGCTGAAAACAGAACAGACGAAGTGCAAACGCCCAAAATCAGCGGTTTGGATGCTGCTATTGATTGGCGTCCTTATAAAGACAGCATGTATGTACAAACCAAAGAAAAGCCCTTTGAAGTCTATCAATCTGCGGAACACACATTAGACGGTACACTTATTTTGACGCCAGGCGGTGTGAAGGGAATTGGCAAATTGGATTGGTCGAAAGCCGCTATGAACTCTCCTTTGTTTGCCTTCGGTGCAAATTCGGTGACCGCCGATACAACGACCCTAAACATCAAGGCAGAGGACGGAACGGAAACCGCACTGAGTACAAAGGACATGAATGCCAATGTGGACTTTGACGAAGGACAAGCCGCTTTTGAAGCCAATACTGAAAAAGCAATCACCAAATTACCTTACAATCGCTACGAAACTTCTATTAACTCTTTTGCTTGGGATATGAATGCAGAAGAGGTACGCTTCCAGTCCGATGCTAGCAAATTGGGTACTTTTCTTTCGGTTCATCCCGATCAAGATTCTTTGCGTTTCAAAGGACAATCTGCCTTTTATGACTTGAAAACCAATGAATTGCAAATTGGTGGAATACCGCACATCGTCGCGGCGGATGCTTTTATTTATCCCGACAGCAGCAGCGTGACGGTACTGCCAGAAGCCGTGATTACGACTCTAGAAAATGCCAAAATCGTAGCTGATACGGTTAATCAAAACCACGTTATCAATCGAGCGACCGTCAATATTTTGGGCAAACGGCTTTATACGGCAAGCGGCTTTTATGAGTACAACATTGGAAATAACAAACAAGAAATTGAGTTTTCTGAAATCAAAGGCGAACCCGTCGGGAAAGGAAAATACAAAGAAAAAAGAGTGGCGACCAGGGCGACGGGAACGGTGGCAGCGGAGGATAGTTTTTATATTGATCTAAAGACCGAATTTCAAGGAACGATCAGCCTAAGTTCGGATTCTAAAGCCTTATTTTTCGACGGTTTTGCACGTTTGGATGAAGAAAAATTGCCGCAGCGACAGTGGTTCAGGTTGCGCTCCGAAGGCAATAAAGAAGACCTAATTATTAAATACAACGAACCCAAAAATCAAGAAGGCGTACCGCTAGAAACGGGCTTTTTTCTAAGCAAAGAAACAGGCATCGCTTATCCGAGCATGATGGGAATTTTGGCATTTAGAAAAGACCGCGCGCTGCTGCCCGTCAAGGGCAGAATGAAACTAGATCCCAAACGCGATGAATTCATCTTTGCGGATTCCAGTAAGATGGTAAATTTGGATGCGTTGACGGGAAATAAACTCGTCTTTAGCAACAAAACGGGCAAAATTCGAGGCGAAGGAAAATTCGATATTGGCTCTGGTTTGAAGTATATAGATATCGAAGCAGCGGGTTTCATGAATACCGAAATGGTGCCTGTAGATTCGGGCGGACTAATGCCTAACTATCAAGTAGATGCGGAGTTCATGGCGACGGTGGATTTGATTCTTCCCGATAAGCTGTTGGACATTATGGTGAAAGATTTGCGCTCAGCTGCTTTTGAGTCTCAGGCGATCAATTTCATCAAAGAACCCAACTTCTATCGCAAAGCTACTTCGGAATTGTTTCCTTCCAATAAGGAAATTGATTTAGCCATACAAGAAGTCAATCGCGGCGCATTGAATCTGCCTGCCAAGCACAACAACCACACCTTCGTTTTTGCTAAATTGCCGATGAAATGGAATACCGAATACCAATCTTTTGTGACCAAAGGCAGCAAAGTAGGTTTGGTGAGCATCAAAGGTGAACTATTCAATTACGTTTATAAAGGCTACGTCGAGTGTCGGATGCCGACCAATGGCGATGATCGGCTGTATATTTATTTAGAATCACCTACTGGCACGTCTTATTATTTTGGCTTCAAGCAAGGTATTTTGAGCATTACGTCCAGCAATACTGCTTTCATACAAGCCGCCGAAGCCCTGAAAGCCAAAGAGGTGATTTTGAAAATGGATGACGGCGAAACTTACGAAATACAATTGGTGAGTCCAGGCATTTCCAATATGTTCATCAATCGGGTGAAGGCCGCGCAAAAGTAAGGCAATTCCAAAATTAGCCATACTTCATTTTGAATTGTCCGTGAAAATCGTCATTTTTCGCGGACAATTTTCGTATTGCTTCTGTCAGAATCAAGATTTACGGGATGCAAAGATTTGCAGGATTTTGAGCTCTTGAAAAGAAGCGATACTTATGTGTTCTCAGATGCCCTTAAATGGTTCAAAAAATGCTACACTTTGCAGTTCCACAGCTTACGTATAGTCTAAAGAATGTTAGACAACTCCACTAAGCAAATTAAGCTGTGTTGAACCACTTTTGAACCAAATTAAACTACATTAATAAAACATCCACTTCAAATGGGTTTAGAGCAAGCAAATATTCTACTAGAAAAGATAAACGTCCTTCAGAAAAGCGTATTGGCAGACGGTAAAATATCAGAGATCGAGAGAGATTTGATGAAAAGTTACATCCGTAATTTATACGATTTCTATGTGAATTATAGAGAAGAAGCAAGTGCAACAAAACCAACAAAGAAAGCGACGCCAACTGCTTTTGAGACCGAAGTCATCCGAAAGAAAAGGACAACGCCCGTGCAGGACAACTATAAGCCGCCACGAGTTATTGAAATTCCAAAAGAGATGCAAACAGAAGTGCAACGTCCTACCACTGTTCCACCAACGCCTCCTAAGACAGAAATACCCATCTATCAAGCCCCAAAAGTGACAAAACCTACACCCGTGACGACCAGCAACAGCCCCAATGTAAGCAAAGAAGTGAAAGCCCTATTCAAAGTCAAAAAAGCAAAAGAACTCTCCGAAAAACTGAGCGCCGCTCCCATTAGAGATTTGACCAAAGCAATTGCGCTCAATGATAAGTTACTGTATTCCAATGAATTATTTGACGCAGCTTTGGTAACTTTCAACGAAGTTATTAGGACTCTGAATGACATGCCCAGTTTACAATCCGCAGAAAATTATTTGATGGAATTGGCAAAACAGCACAATTGGACAGCAGAAAGCAAGCAAGAAACCGCAAAGGCATTTATTAAATTGGTGCGCAGGCGGTTTGCTTGATTGGATTGGAAAAAGCCAATTTATGCGAAATGGGATTTTGTTTTTTGCTAGTAAAAGTGAAATGATTAAGTGTACTGTAAACTAAGTTTCTTTGCATTTTAGATGGGGGAGTTTGAGGGAGAAAAAAGGTTTTTTAGAAAAACCCTTTTTTCTCCCTCATCCCTTGTTTGCCGCCGCCTTCGACGGCGGTAGAGGGGTTTTTTGAAGCTCGAAATTCTAAGGAATTTCTCGCTTCTCAAAATTAAAACAAACTTAGTTTACAGTGTATTAAGTACCGTGTAAACTAAGTTTTTGTTAATTTTGAAAAGCGAGAAATTCCTTAGAATTTCGAGCTTCACAAACCCCTCTA
>JBCCRX010000413.1:0-5707 GCA_039201015.1 Bacteroidota bacterium
ATTATTTATACCAGTCCATCTTTCTGGAGGGAGTACATGAATGATACTCTGGATTTCACTGACTATCCTTTGTGGCTTGCACATTATACATCTAGAAATCAATTTTTACAAAATTTAATTTCAAATTTTTGCTAAATTTTCAATATATCAGAATTTAATTTTAAAACATACTCTAAGAATAATTCCCAAATTAGGGTTTAAAAATGACATTTCTTGCTCCCCCGATTGGTGAAATCCTACACGTGAGCAATTGCTAGAACCATTGTAAATTTGTTTTTTATCTGTGTGATAAGCTGTCCATTAGACGCTACTCAACTTCTTCACACTACCTTTAACAGCATACTTTCCAGCGTCAAACCAGGTCCAAAAGCGAAACTCAATACATTTTTCCCCTTGTCTTTTTCCCCCAAACTTTCTTGCAATTTTTTAAGCACAAAAAGAATGGTGGGAGAAGACATATTGCCGTAATTTTTAAGGACTTCGTAGGCAAATTGATTCTTGGACTTAGGAAATCCCAATTCTTCTTCAATCACCCGAAGGATTTTTTTTCCGCCTGGATGTATTGCAAAATAATCAATATCTTCCACTTTCAATGCTAAGCTTTGCAATAAATTTTGGCTCAATTGTGCAATGCCAGAACGAATGAAATCAGGCACCATAGCCGTCAATTTCATTTCAAAGCCAAAGTCATTGATGGACCATGCCATGTCCTGTTTGCCTTGAAAAGCAAGATCGCAGTGGAAGGCTTCCAAGGAAAAATTGTATGGATTGCCTTCTGCTTGACCACTTAGGAGCAAAGCCGCCGCGCCGTCCGCAAATAGCGCATTGGCAAGCAGATTATCGGCTTCTTTACTTTTTTGAAAATGCAAGCTGCACAACTCTACCGCCACCACCAATACTTTGGCATTTGCTTGGGAATGAATGATGTGATAAGCGGTTTTCATGGCATTGAAAGCAGCATAGCAGCCCATGAAATTAATGGCAGTTCGCTGGACATGGGTACTCAGATTCAGACTTTCCACCAAACCAATATCAATGCCAGGCGCGTACATGCCCGTGCAACTAACCGTAATCAAATGTGTAATTTCAGGATAGGCATAATTTTCGGGTAAGGCATCTTCAACAGCGGATCGAGATAGAGAAAGTGCCGCTGCTTCGTAAATTTTCATCCGCTGCCCTACCGTCGGAAAAGGTTCTGCATCAGGACTTTGTGGATAAAATTCGTATGCCTCGTGATCGGTTTTATTGTAATCTGATAGTATGCTGTATCTGCTCTGAATGCCACTTGCTCGATACAAAACTTCCAGTGATCTGCGCTCTGCTTCGTTCAGTTTTTGGGTCTTTGCCATGAAACGAGCAATTTGTTTTTGACTAATTTTGTGTATCGGATTAGCCGTACCGATGTAATTGATGTAAACAGACATGTATTATTTTAATGACTCAGTTGCAGAACAAGCAAAAGTAAACTGCAAGTTCAGTATTAGGAGGAGAGAAAGGTGCAAAAAGAGAAACGTCTGGCAAGCTTTATCGTTCTAGACAAGCGCAAATGCGTACTTAATTTTCCATGTTTCCTTTCACTTCTAGCCACTTTTTAAATTTTGTACATATTAGTCGAATTCTTTAACAAAAAAAATTTAAAGAGCCCTTTGGATAGAAGTGAAATGGTTTAAATTGAATCTCACTATTCCTTCGTGCCCTATCGATTTAAATAGAACAGAGTATTTAAGTAGGCGGACAATTTTAAGTCACGTTTAGCGCGCCATCGCCTCACGCCTCACGCCTAAGGCGGACACGGTAAGGCAGACACAGTTCGGCTCGGCGCACAGAGGAGGTTTGGAGGGCAGACAAAATATAAGATGTTGTAAAACAACATCTTATATTTTGTCTGCCCTCCAAGACCACCCCGAGGCAGCGAGCGCTGCAAGCGCGATGCTGCCGAGTTGAATAGCTAGATTAATTTTATCTAAGTATTTACCACAATTTTTTTCTCGCTTTTTTTCTTTAACTTACTATTTTATCTAGCTTTACCTCAAATCATTACCACAAGTAAAATGTCGGTTATTTTTGCGTCCAAGTTTGTGAATATTCTCAAAACCTTTAACGAAGCGGAACTGAAGTCTTTTGATACTTGGTTGCGCTCTCCTTGGTGCAACAGCAACAAAAACCTGGTGAAGCTGCTGGCAGAATTGCGGAAATATTATCCTGCTTTCCATTACAAAAAACTGAGTAAAGAGCAACTTTTCCAAAAAATATTGCCCAAAGGAAAATTTAGCGACCGCCGAATGAACAACTTGCTTTCCGAAGCCTATCTCGCCGCCGAACGCTTTATGATTTTTCAACACCTTGCTCAAAATGAAAACTTGCAAAAAGACATCCTTAGCCAAGAATGGCAAAACAGAGATCGGGAAAAGTGGTTTTTTAAAACGACCCGCAAAAAGATCGCACAATTAGAAGAAAAACCGATCAAAGCATGGGAAGATCATCTGGAAATGCTGCAGCTCCAACGCCGTATTTATCATCATCCCAACCAAAAAATAAGGATGCAAACGGGAGCGGCGACCCTACAAAGCATGGATGAACAACTGGAACTGACTTATTTGCTGGAAAAAGCGGCGATCATCAATGAAAAAATGGCTCGCCAACGCATCTTAAGAGACGAAAACTACGAGCTCGAAGCTGATCTGGTACGCTGGAAAGCCGCTAGCCAAGCACAGCCGCATCCCGCACTGGATTTTTACCAGATGCGCTTTGACTACACCGACGACAATCGCTTATCGCACTACTGGAAACTGAGAAATTTGTTTTTTGAGCGTTATGAAGAGTTGAGTGAGACGCAGCAAAAATTGCATTTGACGGCTTTGTTGAATGATACGACTTGGTTGGCTAAGGCTAAATTGTTAGAAAATATAGAAGTTTTACCTCTGTACAAATTAGGACTCGAAAATGAGTTAGTTCTCTATAAAGAAAGGATAAGCCACGCAACTTTCGTTACGATAGTAGGCGCAAGTAATATAAAGAGCGATTTTGATTTTACTTATAAATTCATCGATAAATATATACTACGTTTAGACGTTAAGTACCGCTTAGACTGTATTAATTGGGCAAGATCACATACTGCCTATTGGGAAAAAAAATATACTGCCTGTATTGATTTATTGATTTCCTATACTTTTCAGCACTATTATTTTAAACTAGCGGGGCGTCTATTAATGACGCAAGCTTACTTTGATCTATATCTTAAAGATGATTCTTATGAATCTTTTCTATTCAATTATTTTGATGCTTTCGAAAAATGGCTGCTGCGCGAAAAAGTTTGGTCGAAGGCAAATAAGGTTTCTTTTCTGCGTTTTGTACAAAAGTGTAGGGCATTAGCAAAGCATCATAACAAGCCAGACTTTCAATTATCAAAAGTGGAAAGCCTATTTGAAGATGTTCAAAGTATTCAAGCATTGGACTGGTTACAGCGTAAACAACAAGAAATAATTTGTTTGAGAAATCGGTACTAAACGAGTCCTATCAGACTTTTTTGTTCAATTACCTTAGCACTTTTGAAAAGTGATTGGCACGTGATAAAATATGGTCTCGATCGAATAAAAAATCAGACTCATCGGGGAATTTTGTGGAGGGAGAAAATTATGTAATTTTCTCCCTCCACAAAACCCTTTCTAGTGGGAAATGAAAAAAGTACTTTTTTCATTTCCCACAAAAATAACCGAAGAACCAAAAATCATTTCTTAGATTTGTTCAGAGATGTAGAACCTTAGCCAAATATTACGCTGATCCAAACTTTTCTGTAGAAAAAGTAAGTCAACTAATTACTGGAGAAAGAAGTATTCAATCAATAGATTGGTTAATAAGAAAAAAAGATGAAGTGATTTTGAAAAGGACTACTTGATTGCCAAGCAGTCCTGTGTGGAATAAGATATTATATTTCTATTAATAGATAACAATATCCTCCACCCCAATCACCTGCGTAGGCGATATCGTCAAACCACTCAAACTTTGTCCACCTAAATCAAACTGTACTGAAAAGCGACCGTCTTCGCCCGTGTAGGTGTTGAGGTCGAACGAAAAAGTGCTGACATTGCCTTGTGCATCCACCAATTTGATTGCTTGAGTAGTTGCTGGAATAATGGTCGAAAAGTCGTAATTGGCAGTGAGTTCCGCAATCAGTTCCGTAGCGGTCACGTTCACGGTCGGTAAATCTACATCTACCGCCAACGTGAAAGCTTGCGAAGATCGGCTGGTGGCGGGCACTGACAAATGCTGGTATTTGTCCGCATTAGGCATGGTGTTTAGGTGTTGTTGAGTAACATTTTGCTCTATGCTGTCGGGCGTCACCAGAGTCTCTTTGGAGCAAGCCGTCAGCAAGAATAAAGCAAAAATAGTAATGATGAATGTTGTTTTCATAAAAAACAGTTTATTTTTTAAACCAAAAAAATATACATAAATTTACAAATTATTTTTACATTTTACACAGCTTTGGTCAATAAATTCTCTGATTATCTTAATATAGCCCAACACAAACAAGCGCAATTTCGATACCTTACACCTATGCTGCTTACCAGATTTTAAGAAATAGCTCAAAAGCGGCACTCTTTTATGAGTGTATATCATCTATTTAGACTTGTTTGCATCAGGCTGAAACTTAGGTGATCTTGCTAGAACATTAATACGTCCTCCACCCCAATCACCTGCGTAGGCAATATCGTCAAACCACTCAAACTTTGTCCACCTAAATCAAACTGTACTGAAAAGCGACCGTCTTCGCCCGTGTAGGTATTGAGGTCGAACGAAAAAGTGCTGACATTACCCTGCGCATCCACCAATTTGATTGCTTGGGTAGTTGCTGGAATAATGGTTGAAAAGTCGTAATTGGCAGTGAGTTCCGCAATCAGTTCCGTAGCAGTCACGTTCACGGTCGGTAAATCTACATCTACCGCCACAGTGAAGGCTTGCGAAGATTGGCTGGTGGCAGGCACTGATAGATGCTGGTGTTTGTCCGAATTGGGCATGGTGTGTAGGTGTTGTTGAGTACTGTTTTGCTCCAAGCTGTCGGGGGTCACCAAAGTCTCTTTGGAGCAAGCCGTCAATACAAAAAAGGCAATCAAAAGCTGGATGAAAAATGATGTTTTCATGATGAAATAAGAATTTGTGCTTCCAGTCATTTCTGTACGGAAGCGGTTGAAAATAAATGAGTTATAATTGCTTCAGGAGATTCAATAGCGACTATGATCGTCGCAAGCCACCGCTTGGACAATCCTATTCGTCGCTATCGAAAATCACTGAATGTTGGGCATTCATTACCCTGGTCAGCGATGACTGCTGACGATTTGTTAATAGTAGATCGAATTCGCCTCTAGCTGCTGAGCGTGTTTTTCATTTGCCCTTATTATCAGGCAAAGCTCGCCCAATCGCTATCGGTACATTTGACCTTGCGTTTTTGAATGAATTTTTTTGATGAGAAATGGAGAATGGAAAAAAGTACTCAAGCTTTGAGTTTCAGAAGATTTTTATTTATTTTCATTGTATGTTTTCTTGTTTTCAGTAATGATTGATAAAGTTTTCTCCTCACTTACACTGACAAATTCCAAAAGGTGGGAAAAAGTGACCCCTGAATTTTAATTTTTTTTGATCGCCTATGAATTATTACACTGTAAACTAAGTTTGTTTTAATTTTTTGAAGCGAGAAATTCCTTAGAATTTC
>JBCCRX010000414.1:0-5691 GCA_039201015.1 Bacteroidota bacterium
AACTTACTGCTTTTCTGCTGCCTGATTTTCGTGCTACAAGCCTGTCTTCCGCCACCTGCCGAAGACTTGACGGATGTGAGTATGGACTTGGATGATTCTTTCGTGCGAGACATCTATCGTTTGCAGGATGAATTGAAATCAGATTCTCTGCTGCTCCTGTTGGAACACGAAGATGCGACTGCCCGTTATTGGGCAAGTCGGGCGTTTGCCTCTGTACAAAGCAAGGATGCCGTAGCCGCTTTGCAGCCTTTGTTGCGAGATACAGCGCAGGAAGTTCGACAAATGGCAGCTTATGCCCTTGGACAAATTGGTTCATCAGAAGCAGGAGAAGCACTTGTGGCTGCTTTCGATCAGCAGGACGCAACAAATCCGCTGAACTATTATGTTTTAGAAGCTATTGGTAAATCGGCTGCGCCTTCTTATTTACCTTTAGTAAGTGCCGTGGCAACTTATCAAAAGCAAGATACTTATTTGCTAGAAGGTCAAACGGCTTGTATTTATCACTATATGCTCCGAGGCAAAACGGCGGCGGAAGGCACGAAGCGTATGCTTAATTTGGTGAGTGATAGAGAGCATTTAAGTCGAGCGCGTCTATACGCTGCTAATTATCTATTTAGAGGAAGAAATTTAGGTTTAGATACGCTCTCCGCAGATACCGTTTTATCCACCACTTTCAGTCGGGAAGAAGATGCGCGCATTCGAATGGCATTGGCGATTGCTTTAGGAAAAACAAAATCTCTTTTAGCGCAAGAAACCCTACTCAATCAATACCAAATCGAATCTAATTATCGCGTAAAATGCAATATCCTTCGCGCTTTTTCCAATTTTGACTATAAAGCCGTGAAGCCAGTAGTGCTAGCGGCGGTACGCGATCCCAATTTGCACATTGCGAGTACTGCCGTCAATTATTTGGCGGACTATGGCAGCTCTAGAGAAGCCAACAACTATCGGCGTTTGGCAAGGGACACGACTTTGCATCCACAAATACAAATTGGTCTATTGAACGCTTGCAATGCGCGTTTGCCCGATTATTTCGTTGACTACAAAAACCGAGTGACCACCGAATTGAGGCGTCGCTATGAAAACGAGACCGATCCTTATTTGAAAGCACAAGCCTTGCGCGCAATGGCGCATTACCCTCGCATGTATAATTATATTGGTACGCTGGATGTATCGCAAGCAGCAAAAATTGTACAAACTGCGAAGTTCGAAGCGCTGGAAATGATTTGCTCTGATCCTGATTATGCCGTTAGTTTTCAAGCTTCTACGCGACGCGTGACTGCTGCCATTGGAGGCTTCTTGCTAGAAGGTATAAAAAGCGGAGATGCTGGTCAAGTTGCAGTAGCTGCCAACGCCTTACGAACACCCGAAAGAGACTTTAAGACCATTTTGGCGGATAGTTTAGCGGTGCTGGAAAGTGCTTTGAGTCAACTCAATTTGCCTAAAGAGATAGAGAGCTACAATGCGCTCAAAGAGACGATTGCCTATTTCACAGGAACGTCTTTTGTCCAAACTCGTCCTGCTTTTAATCATCCTATGGATTGGGCTTTAGTCGATCAAATTAGCGAAAGCACAAGAGCCACTATCGAAACCGAAAAAGGGACGATCACTTTACGCTTTTTCCCCAATGCCGCTCCCGCCACGGTCGCCAATTTTGTTGATTTGGCGCAGCGCAATTATTTTGACGGCAAAAATTTCCACCGCGTCGTCTCCAATTTTGTGATACAAGGCGGCTGCAATCGAGGCGACGGCTATGGCTCAGAAGATTATAGCATACGTTCCGAATTTCCGCCCATGTATTACGAGCGAGCTGGCATGATCGGTATGGCTTCTGCTGGCAAACACACCGAAGGCACGCAATTTTTTATCACGCACTCTCCTACTCTGCATTTGAATGGAAAATATACCATTTTTGCAGAGGTTGTGGACGGCATGACAGTGGTACATGATATACAAGTTGGCGATAAAATTTTGGGTGTGGTTGTAAATTGAAACTCTTTGCTATTCTTGATTGTAATAGAGTTGATGCGTTAAGATTATCCTTATCAATGGACATTTCAACATCGGATCATGAGAAATGTCATTTTTATACTCAAAATCTAAAGATACATCCGATATTTAGGTAGAAAAAATGACATTTCTAAACGCTAAGAAATCGAATGTCCACTAGTAAGACGATCATATTCACTAAAAAATTTAAATAGCTAGCAATCAGTTTTTTTTGAGCGTATAAATTTGTCAAATTTTCAAAATTTGACAAATTGCTCCTAATCCATTCATAACTTCTTGATTGTCAATGACGCATCAAGTCTAATTTTTACCAAATCACCTTTCTTTCGTAAAATTATAGCAATATGCAAACGGCAACTTTGGTCAAAAGAATTGTTCAAACACCAGATATATGTGGTGGTAAAGCAAGAATAGAAGGACATCGAATTCGAGTCAAAGATATTGTCAATTGGTTTGAATTGATGCGAATGAGCGCAGATGAAATTGCACATGAATATGATTTAGAATTATCGGACATTTATCTCGCACTTGCCTACTATCATGCCAAGCGCGCTGAATTAGAAAAAGAATGGAAAGAAGAAGATTACTTTGTGGAAAAGATGAAGCGTATTTATCCCTCACGGCTAGATAATAGAAGAAGGAATGGGTGATTTAAAGTTCTATATGGATGAACATATACCTAAAGCGGTCGTAAAAGGTCTCAAGAAAAGAGGAATAGATGCTGTAAGCTGCGTAGAAGAGAGAATGCGAGAAGCATCTGATAGAGAGCATTTAAAATATGCACTCAAGTCGAAACGCGTTTTGGTTACTTATGATAGTGATTTTGTAATACTTCACAATAGTGGGCAGACACATTCTGGAATTGCTTACGCTCGTAAACCACTTTCTATTGGAGAAATAATTAGTATTCTTCTCTATATGCATGAGGTGCTTGAATTGGAAGATATGAAGAATCAAATTGAGTTCATCTAAAAAGATATTTCTATATTTATATTTAATGAAAAAAACAATCCTGACAGATAAACACATTTCCTTGGGCGCAAAAATGACCGATTTTGCAGGTTATCGAATGCCCATTTCTTATACCAGCCTCAAAGAAGAGCACCACAACGTCAGAAATGAAGTGGGCGTATTTGATGTTTCGCACATGGGAGAATTTATCATCAGAGGCAAAGGCGCGACAGAACTGATTCAGCACGTCACTTCCAATGATGTCCATAAGCTAAGCGTCGGGAAAGCACAATATTCTTGCTTGCCCAACGAAACGGGCGGCATCGTAGATGATTTACTTATTTATTGTTTGCCCGAAAGTATGCGCATGGACGGAGCGGCGGCTTATATGCTGGTAGTCAATGCGTCGAATATCGAAAAAGATTGGGATTGGATCAGCAGCCACAATCATTTTGGCGCAGAAATGATCAATATTTCTGAGCAAACGGGATTGCTTGCAGTACAAGGACCAAAAGCCATTGCCTTGATTCGAGAACTTACCGAAGTGGATGTCGAAAATCTGCGCTATTACACGTTCGAGAAAGGTACTTTTGCTGGACAAGACAACGTATTGGTATCTGCAACGGGCTACACGGGCGCGGGCGGTATAGAACTCTATGCTAGAAATGAACAGCTTTTACCGATTTGGAATGCTTTATTTGAAGCTGCCCAGCAGCAAAATATTCATCTGTTGCCCACAGGTCTGGGCGCGCGTGATACCTTACGTTTAGAAAAAGGCTATTGCTTATATGGCAATGATATTGATGACTACACCAGTCCGCTGGAAGCAGGTTTGGGCTGGATTACAAAATTGAAAACAGATGATTTCGTAGGGAAGGAGTTTTTATTGAAGCAAAAAGAAGCAGGCTTGGAACGCCGATTGGTCGGGTTTAAAATACACGACCGAAGAGTGCCAAGACAAGGCTACACTATAGAGAATGAAGCGGGTGAAATTATCGGTCAGGTCACTTCGGGAACGCTTTCTCCTTCCTTATCTATTCCTATCGGAATGGGTTACGTGGAAATCGCTTACAAAGACGTAGGCAGTCGCTTTTTTGTCTCCACAGGGAGGAAACGAATAGCAGCAGAAGTTGTGAAAATGCCTTTTTTATGACAAAATCAACTAAACAATGCCGTTTGTGACTAATTTTAAACTTCGTTGGCGTAATAATTTTGCTAGAATCTGGAGCTAAGTACCATGTAAACTAAGTTTCTTTGTATTTTAGATAGGGGAGTTTGAGGGAGAAAAAAGGGTTTTTCTGAAACCCTTTTTTCTCCCTCACCTCTTGTTTGCCGCCGTCTTCGACGGCGGCAGTTGGATTCTTTGAAGCTCGAAATTCTAAGGAATTTCTCGCTTCTAAAATTTAAAAAGACCTAAATCACAGTGTGCTAAATTTCTGTTTTCAAAAAAGTGTACACTAGTAAATTCAAAATTGGCTCATAGCTTGATACGTGATCGAAGCCTTTTTATAAAAGAGCGTGTTCAATAAGTGAGTCAAAAAAACTCATTTTATCACCTCAACCATTCATCAACTAACATCAATGACATTAGAAGAAGGGAAAGCACAATTTATTCAATCTTGGGGAACATTGGGTTCGAGTTGGGGTATTACACGCACTATGGCGCAGATACACGCCCTCTTGCTCGTCTCTTCTGTCTGTTTGAGTGCAGAGGAAATTATGGAAGAGTTGAAAATCTCTAGAGGCAATGCCAATATGAATCTTCGCTCGCTGATTGATTGGGGATTGGTGCATAAAAAGTTGATTTCGGGGGAGCGAAAAGAGTACTTTGTGGCTGAAAAAGACATGCGAGAGGTTGTGAAATGTATCATCATTCAAAGAAAAAAGCGAGAACTAGAACCCATGATAAAGGTCTTGGATGATATTTCTAGTGTAGCAGGAGAAAGTGAGGAAGTAGAAGAATTCAAGAAGGTCGTACAGGACATTCGGCTGTTCTCGAATAAAGCAGACACCATGTTGGATAAGCTTACGCGATCAGATTCTAATTGGTTTGTTAGTACTTTCCTTAATATGATTAAATAAATTTACGCTACGCAGCCTGAGAGCCTTACGCCTGAGGCGCACAGGTTTAACCTTTGAAAAATTTTGACCTGCCTCAGGCTGAAGGCTTTCTGCTAGTTTTGGAAACGAAATCTATATCAAATGTCGATCTATTCTTTTGAACGTTACTAGGTCTCATTCTTGCGAATTCCTATAATTCTATTGAGAGCTTCTTCTTCATGCCTGAGGCGGACAAGTTCTTAAGATAGGCAGCAGTCTGATTCCTCCTATAGACATTAATAGTCTAGGCAGATAGATAGTGCACTACTGCTTATCTATTAGGCGTGTACGAAGTCTTGAAACTTTTAACATTTAGTTCAAAGCAATGCTGAATAGCGCTTAAAAATCGTTCAACAAGTACGCTCAAGTTTTTTTCCTCGGACGGAAACACAAATTTTTCCTGATTTTTTGAAGAAAAATCAGGAAAAATTTGTGTTTCCGTCCATAGAGATTTGTCAGACATACTTGTTGAGCGATTTCAGGAGCTTTATTCAGATTTAATTTTTGGTTCTGAATGATTTCATTTGGTCAGCATTATTTATGGAAGCTCACGTTTATCTTCAAATCATATGGGCGTCACGCCTAAGGCGGACAAGTCGAGCCCATATGATTTGATTAAGGTTTTTTAAA
>JBCCRX010000415.1:0-5663 GCA_039201015.1 Bacteroidota bacterium
GCCCCCTTTGCGGCCCGAGGCGCTTTGTTTTTGTGGGGGCAAAAAAAAATATATTTTTTTTAAAAACAAATTTTTTTTTTTTTTCGCCCCTCCAAGACCACCACGAGGCAGCGAGCACTGCAAGCGCGATGCTGCCGAGTTGAATAGCTAGATTAATTTTGTCTAAGTACTTAATCTAATCAGCCTCAGCCGAATTAAAGAAAAAACGAGCAGCTAATGAAAGCTAGCAGTTCCCTATTATTCATTGCGATAATTAGTACCTTCAGTTTATTAGCATTTTCCACTAGCATCTTTCCCTTGGTGCTAGAAGAAAGGCATATATCCGAAAGCGTCATTCAAGAAACAAAGGAAATTCAGGCGAATGCACAGCCGCTTCAGGGCAACAAAATAGTGCTAGCAGATTCTTTATCGCCATGTATTACGCTGTCTCAGGATAGTTTTTTTTGCGACAGTGAAAAATGGACGTACGAATTTGAATTTTCAAATACTTCGACGGAAGACCTCCAACAATTGATTGTAGGAGCCTTTTCATTGTTAGATACCGTACTTGCAAGAGATACGCTATTTTTTGATCCGCCAATTGAAGTGAATGACACTTCCGACAGACAACAATTTTTTATTCCTGATAGCTTATTTTTGGATAGCGTCAAAATATTGCTTACCGCCTACGCCAATGACAGCACTTTCTGCATTTTAGACACATTGAATTTCAATACGTCGGAAGTCTGCAATGATTCCACGACATGCGAATATTTCATTCCTTGCCCAAAAGACACGACCATTTTTTTGGAAGAAGCCTTTTCCAGCACAGTCGTCACTTTTCCTACATCGGAAGATACTTGCGGAAATACAATCATCAGCTACTCGCCTCCTTCAGGTAGTATTTTTCCCTGTGGGATCACGACGGTCACGCGCACTGCTGATGACACTTTGAATCAAACCAGCAATAGCTGCTTTTTTGATGTAATTGTGGATTGTATTGCGGATAGTATTTGCCCAATACCCACCGAAAATTTACTTGCCTTTTTCCCACTCGACAATCAGCCTTTTGATGCTAGTGATTCCACTGATAATGTACTATTTCCAAGTCGTCTGCCCAGCTACACCACCGACCGAAATGGTAACATCAATTCTAGCGCATTATTCGATCGAGATCAGGCGCAATCCATTGATGTACAGACCACATCGCTACTGGACGAGCTAGACGAAATGACGCTTTCTCTTTGGTTTCGAGTGGATGACTTGCCACTGGAAGGCAACAACAATGCGATGACCATTATTTCCAAAAGAGACACGCTGGAAGGTGTACCAGAGGATGTTTTTGGATTGTATGTTTTCCAAAATGAAGCACCGAATGGTACTTTGAGTTTAATCAGTATCGTGAACGGCGATTTACAAGCCGCCAATCCCGTTTATTTAGGGGGGGTTGGTAGAGGAGAAGCACTAGAATTGGGAGAATGGTATTGTGCAACTTTAAAAGTAAAAAATACCAATCCTTTTGTCGAATTGTATTTAGATGGAACTTTGATCGATCAATCCAATCGCGATCCAGGCGTAATTAGAACAGCAAATCAAATCTTGAGTATTGGTCGAAAAGACAATACACCTCGACCAGAATACTTTTCGGGTGCAATTGATGAAGTAAAAATATACGATCGTCCCGTGGCGGTGGATTCGCTTTGTTGTGCGATCATCGAACCGCCTTTGCCACCTTGTTGCGAAGCAGAAATATTTGAGCAACAGTTCAATAGAGGTTTTCAAAGCATCATTGATAGCTGTGGTATTAGGGTGCGTGCTTTGTCTTTAGATACTTGTTATCAAGTGACTTATGATTTTGGAGACGACAGCGATAGCACGCGCGTTTTGGGGAATACCAGCGTTCAACATCAATACGCGGAAGCAGGAAATTATACGATTTGCGCCAGCGTCGAGACATTCGATGTGAAAGATCGAATCTGCCAACAAAGCGATACCTGCTGGACACTTTGCGTGGATTGTAGCAGTTGTGATGATCCTAAATTGATTAACTTATCAGTGGATCGTTTTGGGGGAAGCGGCGAAGAACTTGCAAAGGCGATGCAATTGGATGGAGACGGTAATATTTACCTGACAGGCGTTTTTGAAAATAGCTTAAACATTGGGGGTAAAATTCTGAACAGTGAAGGTGGAAAAGATATTTTTGTCGCCAAATTCGATCCAAACAGAAGATCGCTTTGGGCTTTTTCCATTGGTGGTGAAGCGGATGATTTCGTCAATGATATTAGCATAGATTTATCGAACAATGTATTCTTGGCGGGTCATTTTGAAAGTGATTTGTTAGAGTTCCCCATTTCTTCTTCGCGTCCTACCATTTCAGGTACAGAAGCCCACAACACAGATTTTCCGAACACAACGGATGCCTTTTTTGCCAAATACCGACCCGTCTTGAATGGAGACATTGCCTACGATTGGTCGTACGCCATTGGAGATTCAGGCAACGATAGAGTAGAAGCTATTGCCGTCAATAAAGAAGGCGAAATATTCGTCGGTGGTGCTTATGGCGGCAATGCTGATTTTGATCCCAATTCCACTACAAGCATAGCTGCTTTTCAAACTGAAGATGCTTTTTTAGCTAAATATTATGAAGAAAATGGGGCTTTGAAATTCCGTTGGCAACGACATTGGGGCGGCGAAGTGAGTAGTGATACAGTCAGCCTAAGTGAAGTGAAAGCCATTGAAATAGACGAACAAGGCGCCATCTATCTGACGGGTGCGTTCAGTGGTCAAGAGGCTGCTTTTGACTACGCCAATACATCCACAGATTGCGTAGGAAATGGGGAAAACGGCGCTTGTACACTTTCAGCAAAGAGTGAAGTGAGCAATACATTTATCACACAGTTTCAAAGAGACGGCAATTGCAATTGGAGCTACCTTTTAGAGGCAGAAGGTGGTAGTAAAGGCTATGCGCTAACGGTAGATGAAGCATATCTTTACACCACTGGAATCATCAGCACAGCATCGAGTTCTACTAATTTTGACTTTATTGATTCAGACGGATTTGCTTCCTTTTCTTGCAATGGAGCAGCCTGCACTTATGTCGTAAAATACCAACGAGAAAACCTGACTTATGAAAGTGCTTTTTTGCTAGAAACGGGTGATAGCGAAACGGGTCTCGACATCGAAGCGGACGGACGAAAAAACATCTGGCTGAGTGGATCTTTTGCAAAAGAACGCGTCGATTTTGATGTTCGAAGTGGACCTGTGATTCAGTCTTCTGGCGGTCAGGACATGTTCATTGCCAACTACGATCAAGCTGGCAATTACATCAATGCCATCAATCCAGGTGGTTCGGGCGACGATGCGAGCAAAGCCATTGAACTAGCGAGCAATGGCGACCTTATTTTCTTCGGCAATTACACCAGCAGCGATTTAGATCCCATTGCCAGCATTGATGAATCCTATTTTCCTTTCAACCGAGGAAGCTCCGATCTTTTGTTTGCTCGCTACCGATCGCTCTGTCCAGTGGAAGTGTCTTGCCCCGATGATGTGCGCATGCTTGCACCACTCGGTGAAGATAGCCTAATCGTCAATTTTGCCGCTCCTTTTTCCTCCAATTTTTGCAATGATAATAGTATCACTGCTAGTCACCAATCGGGCGATCTTTTTCCATGCGGCACAACGCTGGTGACTTATACTTCCATCAATCCTATTTTCAGAGACACTGCCACTTGCAGCTTCAATGTGAGCGTAGCATGTGCCAGCCAATGTCTCTCCGACATTTCCTGTCCAAGCGATACCATTATTCTAACTAACCAGAGTGAAATAACAGTCAACTATCCGCTTCCAATTGATACCGACACTTGCAGCAACTTACAATTCACCTACGATCTACCTTCGGGCAGCTTGTTTTCTTGCGATACGACATCCGTCCGTTTTACTGCTGTTGATACTTTACTTTTAGACACAATCATCTGCGATTTTGATGTCATACTCGAATGCGATACGCTTACTGATTGTACGCCCAATTTCACTTGTCCGAGTGATACGATCATTGTCTTAGAAGCACTTTCGAGCGAAATCGAAGTTCATTATCCGCTTCCGATAGATAGTAATGCTTGTGAAAATATACAGTTCACTTACGATCCGCCTTCGGGCAGTTTGTTTAGCTGCGGCAGCACAACGGTCGCTGGTACTGCGATTGATACTATTCTTTTGGACACCACTTTTTGTAGCTTTCAAGTTTTGGTGGAATGCGATACATTGCCGCAACCTTCTGCTTGTTGTCAAGATTCTTTAAACCTCAATCGTGTAGCAGAAAATGTCTTTAGTCAGCGCCGCTTGAATTGTGATACGCTATGCTTTTTCCCTGTAATGGATAGCTGTAATTTGCTTGGCGAAATTGATTGGGGCGACGGTGATGTTGACGCTTGGAATGCAGACGTAGATATGCTGAATGCGATTTGCCACAAATATGAAATAGAGGCATCAAGCGATTTTTTGGTCTGTATAACAATAGCGGTGCAAGAAGAAGATTCGATTTGTCGGCAAGCAAGGATTTGCGAAACAATTCGAGTAGAAAGCTGCGAAGAAGCGGTGCTTTGTGAATGTGGTGCTTGGAATGATTTTGACGTCAATTTCGATTCCGCTATGGCTAGCCAGCATGCTTGCGGTGAAGCGGTGGATGTGCCAAATTGTGATTTTGAATGGAATATCAGTGGTGGATTTGATTGCTTGCCCGATACTTGTAGCGCGAGCTACACTTGGGATTTACGTAAGCGAGGCGGGGATGTTGTTTTGTCGGGTAATGGCAGCGGTAATACTTTTGATATTCCGATTGATGTGAGTTCAGAAGGAGCAGGAATTTATGATTTTGTGATTACGAGCAATTGTGGTGATTCGGCTTGCGAAGGTTGTGATTTAACTTTCAATGTGGGCTGCGAAGAAACTTGTGCATGCGGTACTTTTAGTGATATTCGTTTTGGTGCGTCTGCTGAAAACGCCTTTGCTTTGTCTTGTAATTCCGACCCTATCCTTCTGGAATGTCCCGATGAAATGGACGAATTTTATCAACTAACAGGTCTTACTGCTTGCGACAGCGATTGTAGAATGTCCAATTTGGAATGGAGTTTGGTGAGCGACGGTGAAGTGCTGCTCTCTGGCAATGAAAATAATACTTTGCGCGGTTTCAATTTTGATATTCCTACGGCTGCCTTTAGTGCATCAGGGAATTATAGTCTTTTCATTGGAGGCACTTGTGGTGAAGATGCTTGTCGCTGTCGGCTGCGCTTCATTGTTCCAGAAGACTGCGAAGCAGAAAGCTGCACTTGTGGACAATTCAACAGCTTACAATTGGTGGAAAGCAATGGAAATGTGTTGGATTTGGAGTGCAATAATTCGACCGCATATGAATTAAGTTGTCCAACTCGAAATCGCGCCATTTATTTCGATTATGCTTGCGCTGATGCGGATTGCGTGGCTGCTGAAATATTGACTTGGGAATTGACGCACATCAGTAGTAATTCCATTATAATAGGTTCAATCAATTTGGACGCCAATGCTGATTTGCATTTGCTGCCTTTGAGTGATTCCTTATTTGAGCAATTGGGTGATTATCGCTTGACCTTATTGACCAATTGTGGAGAAGCGAACTGCACTTGTGAGCTATTGCTTAATAATGCTTGTGA
>JBCCRX010000416.1:0-5640 GCA_039201015.1 Bacteroidota bacterium
AAAATTAGAGATTTTTGATGCTTTTCACCCTTAAAATCCCTTAAGCAGAAAGTTTTTCTCATCAGAAAAGAAACTTTCTGCGAATTTTGGAAACGGAATCCATACTTAAATGTCGATCTAATTTTTTGAACGTTACTAAGATGCTCAAAATGGTAGTTTCAGTTTGTTCTTATGCAAGGCGGAAAAAACGAAGTTATGCCGTGGTATAATGCGTATTTTTTCAAGGAAGTAGCGGGAGCTGCAAGGTGGGTATGTTATATTTTACCTACTCCCTAAGTAGCTTATTTATCGAAACATATCCCAAGCTACCATTAATCAAAACTTTGTGTTCTTTGTGGTTCAAAACATAAGAAATCATCAAAACGATATTTACAACATGAGAAAATGGTTCTTTATCATTGGCATTCTTGTCTTTTTAATTTCTTTCATCGGACTTTGGACTTATTTTTCTTCCCAAAATGATAAAAGGGAGGGCGAAATCGAAACCACCAAAGCCTTTGTCACTGACATTACTGAAAAAATAGTCGCTACGGGTGCCATCAATCCACGAAAGGAAGTGATGGTGAAAGCTCAAATTTCGGGCGTAATTGATGAACTATATGTAGAGCCAGGCGATCTAGTGACCAAAGGACAGCGGCTCGCTAGAATTGAGCTTGTTCCAGATGAAGTCAACGTCAATAATGCGCAAGCCAATATAGAGTTGGCAAGGCTTCGATACAAACAAGCCAAACAAGAGTTGGAGCGACAACAAGCCGTCAACAAAGAAAACTTGGATGTAGAAAATGCCAGAGCCAGCCTCGAAAATGCGAAAAGAGAAGAAGCCAGAAACAAGAAGTTGCTGGAAGAAGGCGTGATTTCGGAGCAAGAATATCGACAATTTCAGTTAGACTTAGAGCTACGAGAAGCCGACTTCAAAAATGCACAAATCCGCACCAATAATGCGCTCCGCCAGCTAGAATTGGATTTAGATGTCCGACAACAAGAACTCAATGCGGCAATTAGCAATTTACAATTGTTGAAAGAAGGCGTTTCCAATAATTCTAAGCAGGTTGCCAATATCGTCACCGCGACGACCGACGGTATGGTGTTGGATACACCTGTGGAAGAAGGTGGTTCGGTAGTGGAGCGCAACACTTTCAATGACGGCACGACAATTGCTTCCATTGCCGATATGAGTTCGCTCGTTTTTGAAGGTAATATTGATGAATCGGAAGTCGGGAAACTCAAAGAGGGCATGCCGCTCAAACTTACCGTTGGTGCCATCAAAGATGAAGTGTTCGATGCGACTTTAGAGTTCATTGCTCCCAAAGGTATGAATGCAAATGGCGTTGTCAATTTTGAAATCCGCGCGGCCATTGAAGACCCAAGAGAACACGGCGTCCTTTTGCGAGCAGGCTATAGTGCCAATGCCGACATCATTTTGAAAAACAAAGAAAATGTACTGGCACTCAAAGAACGAGACATCATTTTCAAAGGTGATTCTACTTTGATAGACATCAAAAAAGGCGATGAATACCAATCGATGCTCGTGCAATTAGGCGTTTCTGATGGCATCAATGTCGAGATTTTGGGTGGATTGGATACGACGGCTTTAGTGAAAGTACAGAAGTGATGGACTTTTAGAAAAACCAAGAGGCCCACAACAATTTGTGAGGCCCCTTGTGCTACCGCTACACTTTAAGTCTTGGTGGTGTTTTTGTAATATTTGATGCTAGAAATAGATGTCATCGGAGCTACGGACGATCAGTGTTAGGGCTACTCGTAAAACTGTAAAAATCAGTAGCGGCGATGCCCGAAAAACTTCGATTGCTAATGTTTGCGCCATTATCGGCTAAGTAACTAGCAGCGGCATAATGCCCTGATTCTGCGGCGGCCATGACGGGTGTGACGCCCAGCATATTTTGATAGTCAACATCAGCGCCATTTGCGACTAGAAATTGCATGACGCTAGTGTTTCCATTTTTGGAAGCTACTAAAAGTGGCGTATTGTCCATGTAATCCGTCGAATTGAGATCAGCGCCGAAATAAGCTAGGGTTTGGATGATACCACTTTTTCCTTCTATCGCTGCTAAGATGATAAGTGGTTCGCCCAAAGTATTTTTCCAGTTGGCATCTTGATTAGCAGAGGGACTGTTGTTGAGCAATAAACCAGCAATAGCTTCTTGATTCGCTTGAACGGCAATGGTAAGCGGAATTGTACCATCTGCATTGGCGTAGCTAGGGTCTGCACCGTTCTTTAAAAATAGCGCAACGGCGGGTAATTTATTAAGTGCCGTTGCAACGGAAAGTGGGGTGACGCCATTTGCTCTTACATTCAGTTTCGCGCCTTTATTGATGAGTATTTGCAGCACTTTCAGGTTGTAATTTTCTTCTAGGGCTAAAATGATGGGCAATTCGCCTAAATCATTCTTCAAAGCGGCTTTCGATCGGTTCAAAATAATATCTAAAATCTCTTGCTTACCTGATTTTATGGCTAAGGTTAAGGGCGTTTCACCTGCTTCATTTTTCCGATTGATGATGGCGTGATGCTCTATAAAATCAACCATTTCCACATTACCTGTCAAGATGGCGAGCGTCAAGATATTTTCTCCGTCCTGATCGTATTTATAGACCATTTGCGAGAATAAATACTTCTTCGCCATATCCAAATCGCCTGAACGGATACCCTCAAAAGCCAATCTAGCCCGATGCTCCTCCGTAAGTTCTATTTCCTTCTTTTTTTTCTTGCTTTCTTTGGGTGCTTCTGCCTCCGTAGTGACAATTTCGACCGTATCTTCCTGTGCGAAAGAGACATTTAGAGACAAAAGAAAGGTGGCAATGAATACAAATAAAACAGAATACTTCATAGACTAAAAATTGTTGTGTTCAGCAATTTTGCTAAGCTAGTTCCTGATTACTGATTCTTAGGACAGCTACTGGAAGACTAGCAAATACAGCATGATTTAGTGTAGAAAAATTCTTATCTATAGTATCAATTGTACTTTGTTGAGAGAATGAATACCAACTTGAGATGTATAAATTGTGATGTGAAATACGGAGCAGAAATGTTTGTAGTTGATTGAATTTCCGTATTTATAAAATGTAGAAGTTTTGCTTCAAATAGAAAGAAGATGTGTTTGTGAAAGCATTCGGTGTATAAATGCAAAACAGCGGATAATTATTATCTAAGACGAAAAGAAAATTTGTTATTTATTTTAACAGATATTTATTATACTGATATCCAGTGTTTTAGGAGCGGCAATTTTGAGTATTCAAAATGCACTTAATTTATCTGAATTAAGCTATAAAAGCAGGCAAAACTTAAAAAGAACTAGACATGCACTATTTTTTGCAAAAAAACTAAGTACACTGTAAATTAAATTTGTTTTAATTTTGAGAAGCGAGAAATTCCTTAGAATTTCGAGCTTCAAAAAACCCCTCTACCGCCGTCGAAGACGGTGGCAAACAAGGGTTGAAGGAGAAAAAAGGGTTTTCCTAAAAACCTTTTTTCTCCCTCAAACTCCCCCATCTAAAATACAAAGAAACTTAATTTACAGTGTACTAAGTACCGTGTAAACTAAGTTTGTCTTAATTTTGAGAAGCGAGAAAATCGTAGATTTTCTCGCTTCAAAAAACCCCTCTACCGCCGTCGGAGACGGCGGCAGACAAGGGAGGAGGGAGAAAAAAGGGTTTTAGAAAAACCCTTTTTTCTCCCTCAAACTCCCCATCTAAAATACAAAGAAATTTAGTTTACACGGTACTAAGTCCTATGTGTTCTTAAGTGTTTCATAAAGTATCCTACCTTGCAGTTTAGCTGCTATAAAATAGCAAATTGAGTTTTATGAGAAAACCCTACATCAAAGTCAGAGCTTGACTGTTTCAAAAGGAAATTCCAAGCACGCAAATGAATCTATCCAAAATCCCAAAACCTCAACGAAAAGTCAATACTAGCTGTTCTTTGGTCAATATGTCCACACTTAGCGTTTTACTGATATGAAATTTATTGCTTTACACATCTTATCATTGCTTTGTCTCTGCGCTACTGCAATCGCACAGACAACGGACAGCCTCACGCAAGCACCTCCTATTTTTGAGATACAAGACCAGCAAGTGCTGATGCCCGATAGCATGGGTGCTTTGATTCAAGATTCCAGCTTGGTCATCCAACGAGAAGCAAAAAACGATTACCCCAATCCCAAGCGTGCAGCCATATTGGGGCTAGCCATTCCTGGTGCAGGACATATTTACAATAAAAGAAATTGGTGGTGGAAAGTGCCTTTCGTTTATGGCGGTCTCGTAGGTGGTGTCTGGTTCATACAGTACAATCAAAGCCGATACAACATCACCAGAGATGTGCATTGTGTAAAATTGATTCTTTCTGAGGTAAACATCAGCGAAAACTCGGCTTGCCAGCGACTAATTCTCGGCACTAATACGCCAGATCAAAGAGAAGTCAATGTAGACGCACTTTCCGATGCTTCTAAACGTAGAAGTGATATTTACGCCAATTTAGTCGCCAATCCGCGCTACAATGCACAATCGGTAAGAAACCTACGCGACGGATTTGATAAAAACTTACAACTCTCTTGGATTGGTGTCATTGCTGGACATTTAGTTCTAAACGGTGCTTGGTCTTTCGTGGATGCACACCTCAACGATTTTGACCTCAATGAAGATTTGAGTCTGAAAGTGAAGCCCAGTTTTCAAAACATTGCCATGTCTCCTACTCCTTTTGTGGGGACTAGTGTGGTTTTGGAGTTTTAGTTTAGTAGCGAAGGCAATTTTTTTCAGGTAGTAAAACTATTCTTTCTTCTCCCGCATCTAATAGTCGAAAAAGAAATCACCACTCTATACATTGCGCAAGAACGGAAGCACTGTATTGCTGTTAGCATTCGATTTTGATCTTTCAAAAATCAATTGCTAGCAGCCAAGAGCTAAACACCTATGGATTTACAAAAGTACAGTGAACATCTGATTGGTAAAATAAGGACGGGCGACGAAGCAGCATTGAATGAACTTTTTAGTCTTTGGTACGAAAAAGTATATAACATCGCTTGGAAATACTTTGGCGAAGAAGATGCTGCCATGGATGCTTGTCAACAAACATTTGTAGCCGTACACAAAAAAATTGCTAGCTTACAGGATGCTTCTAAATTCAAATTTTGGTTGTATCGGACGGTGGTGAATCATTGTCACATGGAAAGTCGGAAGCGTAAATCAAGAGCCAATCTAAAGGAAAAAATCACGCAATTCCGCCTGACGGCTCGGCAGGAACGTCCCGACGAAATCTATCACCGAAACGAACGATCAAAAATGGTACTGGATGCACTACAAAAAATTCCAGAGGAACAGCGTACCGTCATCATCATGAAAGAGTATGAAGGTTTAACTTTTCGGGAAATTGCTGAAACCCTAGGCATCTCCGAAGGAACCGCAAAATCCAGACTGTACTATGGACTTAAAAATTTGAGAAAAGTATTATTACGCGAAAATATCACAAAAGAATACAATTATGAATGAACAGTTGATGGCTTACCTCTACGGAGAACTATCAGCAGCGGAGCAGGCAGCTTTTGAAGAGCAACTTCAAACCCATCCAGATTTGCAAAAGGAATTAAAAGAGTTGCGATCTACGCGTTCCATGCTGCAAACCATAGAGGA
>JBCCRX010000417.1:0-5601 GCA_039201015.1 Bacteroidota bacterium
ACGCCAATGCCAATGAATTTTTGCTCGATAAATTAATTCTTTGGTTCGGTATGAACCCCAAACTCAAAATAATTAAATCCGTCCGTGCAAAAATTAGACAACTTGGTAAAAGAGCAGCTTAATTTAACACGGACTATTGTAGTAAAGGTCGCTTCTAAATTTTCCTTCATTTACCAAACGAGCTAAATTCCTATTTGTAGCTGCAATGATTCTTATATCGACCGTTGTAGTTTCGTTGCTACCTAGTCGATAAAGTTCTCCGCTTTGCAGCACACGTAATAGCTTTGATTGTAGTTCTAAGGGTAGTTCCCCAATTTCATCCAAGAATAATGTGCCCTTGTGTGCCAGTTCAAATTTTCCTACTTTTTTCCTGTACGCTCCTGTAAAAGCTCCTTTTTCATGACCGAACAACTCACTTTCGATAAGATCGGCAGAAAGATTAGCACAGTTTATTTTGATAAGTTTACGCTTGCTCCTTTTGCTAAGTTGGTGTACTGACTTCGCTAGCAACTCCTTGCCAGTACCCGTTTCTCCCAATATCAATACACTTGCATTCGTGGGAGCAACTTCTTGTATTTGTTTTAGAACCTTCTGATATTTAGGAGAGTTTGTAATAATCTCGTCGAAATCGTGATCGGGAGTAGTATTCTCTATTGGATAACTATCCTGCTCTAGTTGGTGAGCATTACTATTTGAAACTGTAATAGAAATCACGTCTTTTCTATCGTCTAATTTCAGATTCAAAGTAGCTGGAATAATATACCTTGCTCTGTGTAAGATGAAAGACTTGATTACCAGTTTATTAAAGTAGCGTATTTTTTTTAATATTTCATCCCAAAACTTATCTTGAGAGAATAGTAAAATATCAGATACTAATTTTCTTTGTACTATATTTGCGCTGTACCCCGACAAACGCACCATTGAGCCATTGATCTCAATAATCTTACCATTTGTATCTATCCAAATTTCAGCTTGATTTCCACGAGACAATGACTTTTCAAATACCTTATTGTTACCGATTATAGTCATTAGAAGTTCATTTAGTGTATGTTTATATTTATGCTAGTATCATTATACAAAATCATATATAAAGATACTATTTATGTGTTTTAAATTATTAGTTTTCGATCTTATTTTATTAGTTAATTGACATATTACAGACATTGATTAAATAACATCTATTTCTTCAATATCATATTAAGTAGGTGGACAATATTTAGGTCACATTTAGCGCGCCATCGCCTCAGGCCTGAGGCGGACAAGGTGCGGCTCGGCGCGCAGAGGAGGTTTGGAGGGCAGACAAAATATAAGGTATTTGCAACACCTTATATTTTCTCTACCCTCCAAGACCACCACGAGGCAGCAAGCGCTGCAAGCGCGATGCTGCCGAGTTGAGTAGCTAGATTACTTTTGTCCAAGTACTTGATACCAAAGAATATAATTTATAAAAGACTAGAATATAGATACTTAAGTATCGGCATAATTATTGAGCTACTTTATTAGAATTGAAAGACTACGTAAAAAAACATAGAATTTAAATGAAGAAAGTGTTAGGTACTAAACTAACGGCTGTATTGGTGATACAAAATCAATCAGGAAAGTCTTTTATGATGCTGCATGTACTCAAAGATTTAAAAAAACAATGCCTACCTGATTTAAACATTCATACAATGAATGAGGAAGAATTCATGGACTATTCCAAACAATCTTCCAAAATTTCACATATTCCAACAACTTTTATCATGGAAGACAAAGAAGTATTATACCAATTTCATGGACTAGTGTCTATTGAAGAGTTAAAAGCAATACTACTTTAGTGAACAGTCCATGTAAAAGTAAACAGCTACACTACACATAGAATATTCTATACTGCTATTTCATAACTACGCTTCTGCACAAACTAGATACTGACGCTGACGAGCTTGTATATAGATGCCCAATTCTGAAATATCCTACATTTCTGAAATATCGTCATTGCAAAATACTTAATTCTTATCGTGACTAGTTGTAAATATTTAATAATCAGTAATTTACAAGTGTGGCACGGTATTTGGTCTATATATAAACAAGATACTAGCCTGAATGTATAAACCAAAAATCCATTGCTACCCACAAGCCACTTATTTCTTAGAATCAGAAAGATCGTGGATACGAGAGTATCGTTTTACTTGTTTTATAGGAGGGTGAGATTGATCATCTCACCTTATTTTTTTCCTATCTCAAAAAATAGTATAGATATTGCTTTAATATACTTCAACTAAGCATCAAATTCAAGAAATCAAACAGTTGTATGCCAAAGGAACATAAGACATAAATAACATAACAATACAAAGACGACTAACTTAATAATAATGTTTAGCTTTCTTGCATACTTTACAAATATATAGATCGCTTCCACTTCGCTGTCTCTGTACTCTATGCCACCCACATAGTCTTGGGTGTAACGCACTACGCTGTTTTCTTTGACGGTTTTGCGCAGTTTGATACCTGCTGCGTCATAGAGCCATTCTATGGTATTACCACCACCAAAATCTACTTTGTAAGATAGGTTCAAGTGGTTGTAAGAAACGGTGATGCCTTTACCGCTGTCGGTGATCAGGTTGCCGTTGGTGTCGTAGGTGTAGTTGGAAATATACTGTTATACAAAACCAACAAAAGCCAATCGCCTTTTACAGCAATTGACTTTTGTTCTTCTCTAGTACATTACGATTTTAGCTGTGTTTCACCTTAGCTGATTATGATGTGTGTATCGTATTGCTGCTACAAATAGCGATAATCCAATATTTCGGGACATTACGATAATCGTAATGTCATTCTTTTGAGAATGCAACCAATGATAAAATTTCTATATCCTTAGAAGTCTCCACAGGTATAATCCTTAATGTATCAGCAGAAGTGTTGAATTGTAGTGCAAACCACTGCTCAATTCTTTTTATCTTAAAGTTACCATCCTCTATAACTACTTTCCCATGTTCTTTATTACGATTTATCTCTTCTTTCATCAAATCATAATTCATATTCTCATCAATAGTTAATTGATAATAATAATCGTTATAATTTCCTATCCATTTCCCTACCAAATTTGAAGAACTAACTTGGTCTTCACAAGAACATGTAAGAAATAGTAAAACAAGAACTGTTATATGCATGAACTCCATATTTGTTATTTTTGCGTTTCTAAATACTTTGTAGCTTTTCCTCTTGAGTTAACATTTGCTCTCAAAATCACATTCTTATCTTCTCTTTTTTCAACAGTAATATTTATAGCTTGCCCTTTTCCAGCACGTCTGTTTTTTGCCCTTCGATTCTCTATATCTTTCTTAAAACGTACATTAACAGAATTCCCAGCATCTTTACCACATAAGGTAAAGCAACCAAGAGAACCTGTAATACTTTGTCCTCCATTTGCATTTGTATATTCACCCCCAACATGAATAGATACTCCTTTTGCCACATCGCTATGTTCTCTAGACGCATATTTATTAGGTTCTGCATCTAAACTTCTGCTTCCATTTTCGCTAAATGTTATTGCTAATAGTCCTGTTCCTGTAGGATATTCAGACGCAATTCCTGAAAACTTCTGTCCTTCTGTAGCAGGTTCAAATGTTGTATTTATTACCTCATAAGTACCATCTCCATTAGCTCCACGTAACACAGGTCCATCTCTTGTGACTAAGTAAACAGAAGACTCGCCTGTCACATCATCAGTTACGGTCATCTCATAAACAGATACATCAACAACTTTAGGAGCTTTCGTATTTTCTGAACCAATAAGTCTGATTTGAGCAGTTCCTACAGGCTTTGCAGATATTCTTATATGAATATGATCAAACTTGCTTTCTTTTGGATCCTCTGCTGCCATTCCCGTAGGATCGATAAACTTTATAGGATTGTTAAATCCATATACAAAAGGAGACCACGCCAAAAAATCTTCCGCCAGTGGATCAACGCCATTCCATCTCCCTACAGCCGCATCATAAAACCGCGCTCCATAATCCATCCAACCCAAGCCAAAATCCGTATTCAACTCCTTTCCATTATACAAATAATCATTCTTCTCCCTGGTATAAGTCTCACTCAGACGATCAATAGTCATACCAAACGGATAGTAATGGCTTTCTTGCAAGATTTCATCTTTTACAATGCTGTTGTCGCCATTCGCATCCGCAAACATCACCCTGCTATTGCCTAGATGATCTTTGAGCGCGTACTCATATAAGAACGTCTGATCGGCTTTGAGAGTTGCGCGACCTTCGGCATGATAGATCGCTTCTACTTCGCTGTCTCTGTACTCTATGCCACCCACATAGTCTTGGGTGTAGCGTACTACGCTGTTTTCTTTGACGGTTTTGCGCAGTTTGATACCTGCTGCGTCATAGAGCCATTCTATGGTATTACCACCACCAAAATCTACTTTGTAGGGTAGGTTCAAGTGGTTGTAAGAAACGGTGATGCCTTTACCGCTGTCGGTGATGAGGTTGCCGTTGGCGTCGTAGGTGTAGTTGGAAATATACTGTTATACAAAACCAACAAAAGCCAATCGCTTTTTACAGCAAGTGACTTTTGTTCTTTCCCTTTGCATTACGATTTTAGATAGGTCTTCCCCCTTTGCTCGCCTACCATATCCACCATAAAACGAAAATGCTAGCTACAAGGCGTTTCGTTGTATGCTGACCAAAGTAAAAAGACGCCCACTCTTGCTTACACTACACATAGCATAAGACGGACAGGAGTCCTACACTTTTATCCGTGTACAAGCTAGAGCTTGTAACGAGCAACACACGTTATGCGCGAACAAGGGTTTCAAAACCTAGCCTCCCAAAGGGATAGCACCCTCAAGCATCCAATTCTTTTCTACCTTTGTGAATTTACATTCAAAGGTTTTAGGATTTAAATTCTTCGAAGCTCCCCAAGATTCATTTCCTATTATTAAGATCATTGAGTTTTCTTTTTCTTCAATAATTCTCTTAACTAAGTTGTATATTGGTATGTCATAGATAAAAGGCATCTCGCTCAAGGCATAATAAAGTACACAATCATCTAGATAGCTAGTCAACGAATTAGGGCTTATACCATTACCATTAGTCATTACAATACACGAATCCCTACCATTTTGTACAGGAATTTTTACTATGTAAGGCTTGTATATTTCACTTTTAAGAAATAAAGATACGCACTCATTTATTTCTTCGTTAGTGACTTCATTGGAGTTAAGGAAGTTTAAGAAAACAAGGATACAAATGAAATATTTCATACATTTTTTGTTAAAAATTATGTGATTTTACAAGTCTATCTGTTAAGTGGTATGTATGCATTACAAGTTGGGTGACAAAAATGCCGCTTGAAGGCAATAGAAATACTAGTTTTTGAAGAAAAACAGGCTATTTCAACTAGAATTAAGATGAATTGAGTCTTTTTTAGCTCAATTTTCCATCAAATACCTATCAACCAACTTGTAATGTACTCTACCCGATGATTTTCAAAAGTAGACTAAGAAATGAGCTGCGATCAAATCTAAAGTATGTTCGACGAACTCATTAGTTTTGGTTTTCAGATAGTTACGTACTTGATTAAGCCCAAAGCGAAAGTCACTATATTGTG
>JBCCRX010000418.1:0-5581 GCA_039201015.1 Bacteroidota bacterium
CAAAAAGAGATTTTTCACTGCATAGTCAGAATTAAATTTTGTTTTTTTGAATTTAAAATTAGCGAAACGTAAGTTTTAGTAACAGTTAAAGAATAAGCTTTCGATTTTGACTTGTTCTTTTGCCGTCTAGCTGCCTTACTCATTAGTCGTGTCCGCCTAAGGCGGATACTCCTTCCTCGCGCCTTACTAGTCAACAAAATAACGTCGTCCTTATCGAAACTTTATTATTTGCCCGTTACTTACTGATGTTACGCAAAACACCAAATTGCAAATGACGCAAAGTGCCACTTGTTTACAAATCGTCGGGTGTCATCCTCACGCCTAAGGCGGACACGGTGAGGCGGACAGCCACTCTAATTCAAAACACGCCAATCTCAGAGATCAGCGAATAACATAGACTAAGGTACCACTTGCGTAACATGAGTTACTTAGTTTGCTTAGCCTCCGCATGGATAAAGGTTTTTCGCTTCAAGTTAGTTCCTCTCAAGAAAATATTTCCAGTTCCGAAAAATATGCCTTATATCTGTCACGTCTTGCGACTTTCAACTCTCCCTTTTCGATACTCTACCACCACTTACAGACGCAGCAATCACTAAAATTAAATGCTTTGTATTTGAATCTCTCTGGGCTTTTTTGCGTTGGAGAAGGTCAGGCTGCATAATTTGCTAAAAACTTTATTGGAAAAACTATGGGAAACAGCCTCGCCTAATTTTACACAATGGCAAACGAAATTATTAAGCGCTTGTTTGGAAATTTATTCAACTGATAATCAATAGTTTGTGGTTCACGCTTGAAGCGAACACGGTCTGGCTAAGAGATCAATTGTGAGTTTATCAGCCTCACGCCTAAGGCGGACACGGTGATGCGGACACGGTTGAGATAAGTGAGCAAGTTATTTCAACACTGTGTTCCTAAAATTTTGGTTATCAGGACGATAAAATTCAAGCAAGCTCTAAAATCTGTTCCTGAGACTTGATTACTAGTTTGCCGATTAAATTACCTTTACCCAGTTTCTAAGTTTGTGGAAAAAATGAAATGAATCTATGTCTTGGTTCATTTGATGTTTTTTGTTTGGTATTCAATAGCAAGCCTTTTGCTGTGCCTTTGAAGTATTAGATGAGAAACGCTATTAGCTATTTTTTAACAAATTATGTTAGAAGCAACTCACTAGTTTTTGAAAAAACGATTCAAATTGAAATCAGGTTTCTATTTTGATAAGAGGAAATAGAGATCATTGCCATTAGTTGTTTCTTACCCAAATTTATTACAAACGTGGATCGTATGAAGTACATTTCCCACCAATTGATCTTAGTAGCCCTCTCCATTTTTTGTAGCTTTTCCCTAGCAGCACAGTGCATTCCAGATACTGAAATCACGACCGAAGGCAATGGCACGAATGAGGTGCTGACTTGCCCAGGCGACGGCAGAAGCGATTTGGTGATTTTTCAATCCAATACAGGAGACGCTACTGGCAGCTACGCCTTCATTATTACGAATGAGAATAACATTATCTTAGATTATCGTCAGAATCCATTTGTCGATTTTGATCGGACTCGCTTTAGTCCTTTTCGAGTGTATGGGCTTTCGTTTAGTGGAGATTTAATGATTCGGAGAGGAGCGAAACTCTTTTCGAGTACGCTAGCAACTGGCTGTTTTGAACTATCCAAAAACTACGTCACGATAAAGAAGAGCATACCCGATGCCAAAGAGGTATCTACTGTGCAAGGAAGAAATGATCTGATCTTTTGTCCAGGCGATGCTAGCAATCAGGTGCAATTTCAAACGACAGCAACCGAAGAAGCCCAGTATGCTTACGCTGCGGTGGATAATGAAGGAACAATTCTAAGCATCACGAGTGCTAGTGTTCTGAATTTTGCGAGTTTTGAGACTGGAGATTATGAAGTCTATGGTATTGCTTATCGGGGTTCGCTGGTAGATGCGCGAGGCGATAATATTTTTGATGATTACCTAGCGAGCGATTGCTTTTCGATTTCAGAAAATACAGTAAAAATTGCGATTGAAGAATTGTCTGGCGGAACCATCTCCACTGATGTCGAAGCAGCAATAATAGATGCTTGTTCCCTCAACGGCGCTCTTAATCTAAACGTTAGGGGTCAATCTGGTTCGGAATACGCTTATTTAGTAGCCAATGAAGAAGACATCATTGTTTCTATTCTTCCACTGGGTCAATCCTTGGACATCAGTACTTTGCAAGCAGGTAATTATCGTATTTCGGGTTTGGCTTACACGCGTAGCTTGACGATACAAGTGGGCGATAACATCAACGCAGGTAGTTTTTCAAAGGGCTGCTACGAGTTATCCGAAAACACTTTGCGCTTGCAAAAGACAGCACTTTCTTTAAGCAATATTACTGCTTTCAATCAGCAAACTTCCGTTGACTTCTGCGAGCAATCCAATTTTTCGTTTGACTATCAAGTAGCAGAAAGTGCTACTGCTGCTTATGTTCTGACGAATGATAATGATAAAGTACTTGCCATTTCTTCGCAAGCAGAAATCGAGACAGATAGTAATTTTGTAAGTGGTAGAGTTTATGGTATTGCTTACACAGGAAATCTGAATTTGGAAGTAGGCGATGATCTCAACGCTAGTCTGATTTCTACTGCTTGCTTCGAGCGCTCTGATAATTTTGTGCGCCTTCAAAAAGTAGCTCCCGAAGCAGGCGATCTAAGACTGCTGTCTGGTGGCACGCGCTTTTATGCCTGTCCAGAAGAAGCAGGCAATTTAATGCTGCAAGCCCAAGCAGAAAACCAAAACAGCAATTTGTATAGCTACCTATTATTAGACCAAGCAGAAAAAGTAGTTGCTATTTCCACGAATGGTGATTTTCGATTTACGGAAGAAGCAACTGGACGATTTAGCGTACTTGGCGTTGGTCATCTCTTGCCGTTGAACATCGCAATTGGGGACGCATTTAGCAGTGATTATAATCTCTCTACTGAGTGCTACGACCTCTCGGACAACAGAGTTGAAGTGGTTTGGCAAGAACCATCGGGAGGTCGTATCAGCACTCTTTCGGGCGAAGAGACTGTCTTTATTTGTCCGAGTTCGCCAGACACGAGAGTTGATTTAAAAAATGAAGCGGCTAGTGGCGAACAATACATTTATATTTTGACGGATAAGGAAAAGAACATCTTGGCTTATTCCATTCGAGGATTCGATTTGAGTGCTTACGAAGGCGTAGAATTTTTTGTTTATGGATTAAGTTTTTCTGGTAATTATCGAGAAGAAATTGGTGTGCAGATCGGAGAGGCGGTTTTATCTAATTCTTGTCACGCGCTCACTGAAAGTCCTCTGGCAATCAAAGCTTTTGAAGCACAAGAAACGCTAGTGGCTACCGAAGACTTAGCACCGAGCATAGACGTTTGTGTAGGCTCGAATGAAAGTGTAGAACTAAGTGTGATGAACACAGGTACGCAAGCGGCTTATCTGTATATCCTGACGGATGAATCAGATCGAGTGCTGAAAGTATTTGAAGAAGCAAATCTTAGGCTAAGCGATAATTTGAATGGCGAGCGTAGGATCTGGGGCGTTTCTGCTTCTGGTTCTGTGACTATTAAAAAAGGTGAAGATGTCAAATCAACACCCATTACCGACGGTTGTTTTCAGCTTTCTGCCAACTATGTGCAAGTCAATGCCACTCAACTGAGCAATACCAAAATCACGACTTTCCAAGACCAAGAGCGTCTCTCAATTTGTAGCGGCGACGGTGCATCGGATTACATCGGCTTCTACACGCTAGAAGAAACAACTAATAATTACAGCTACATTATTACCGATGCTAATAATACGGTGTTGCGAGTTTTGAGGGGAAATATTCAAAATTTTGAAGGCGCTGGTCCGAGTGTTTCCAGAATTTGGGGTGTCAATTACAAAGGTAATTTACGCGTTCGTCCAGGACAAAACATCAATGATGTAGATTTATCAGATGACTGCTACGCGCTTTCCGAGAATTTTGTGGAAATCACGCGCGCCAGACTGGACGCGGGTGTAATTAGTATTGTAAATAATGAGGAGGATGATTTGAAATTATGTACGGCTTTTGGTGCTTCGCAATTGTATGAATTGGAAAACAGCAGTACGGGCAATTCTAAATACACTTACGTCATCACAGATGCCAATGGTATCGTATTGAAAACCAGTGCCAATAGCGACATTGATTTTGGAGCATTTGCGCAAGATGAATTAAAAATTTATGGCATTTCACACGTAGGCGAATTGAGCCTTCAAATTGGCGACGACATCAATGCCAGCGAAATATCCAGTTCTTGCTACGATATGGCTGCCAATCAATTGACTGTACTAAGAGATGTGGTGGATGCGGGTGAAATCAGCACACCAACTGGTGAAACCGCCGTCTATCTTTGCCCTAATAATTCCGAAGCCGCTATGGTGGTATTCACGAGTAATTCTACCTCCAGACAAGACTACCAATTTGTCATTACCGATGAAGATAATGTGATTCTTGCTTTGCCTAATAGCAATTTATACGATTTTAGTCGATTGGGAGCAGGCGAATTTAGAGTTTGGGGTGTTTCCTACACGGGTGCGATTCGATTCGACTTGGGAGGCGTAATCACAAATGAAGCGGCGCTTTCTACCGAGTGTTACAGCCTTTCCAAAGATTATATGATTGTTGGTTTGACGAATCCTTTTGCGGGTCAATTGACTACGATTGACGGCAAAACTTCGCAAGTGACTTATGTCGGAAATGGAACGCCTGATTTGGTGGAATTTGAGCTATCAGAAGGAAGCGGAAATTTACTCTTAGTCATCACCAATACGACGAATACGGTAGTCGGATTATCGACTACGGGCAGCTTTGATTTTGATCCACTCACGATTGGTTTCTATCGTGCTTATGGCGTCGCGTATTCAGGAGAAATCTTGCTAGAAGTTGGCGATGTTTATAATGCGAACGGCAACTTAGTAGAAGGCTGTTTTGATGCTTCTCGCAATTTTGTGCAGATCATTTGCGCACCTGGCAATCGAGGCAATCGTCCTGTGCCTGGCACCACGGAAACGGCTTCTATTTATCCCAATCCAGCAATTAACGACATCACTTTGAATTTTGAGCAAAATAGCACGCTTCCTAACAGCCAGATTCGTATTTATAATGCGCTTGGGCAGGAAGTTTACCGACAAACGGTGGCGAGTTTCAAAGGCTACAATCAGGTACAACTTGATGTTTCTGGTTTGCAAGCAGCTTGGTATATTTTGGAAATTGAAAACGGAGCGACGATACAGACTTTGCCGCTTTTGAAGAAAAACTAAAATTGTAAGTAGAAAGGTTTCTACCTTAGTTTACAAAAGCACTTGCGGGTTTTACTTGTGAGTGCTTTTTTGTTTTGAACAAGCTCTTATTGAGAAATAACAGAAAATCTCTATCAGGCGTTAGCACAACGTTAAAGTCTTTCTTCGCATGGGCTGTTTTTATACTTTTGCAACGTTTAAATGAAAGGCACGTAGAAATTATCAGCAACTTTAAATCTTTTTTGCTGTCCTCTGTTAGGTCTCCAGCCAATCCATGAAAGCTAAGTAATCCTGAACCTACTAGCAGAAA
>JBCCRX010000419.1:0-5579 GCA_039201015.1 Bacteroidota bacterium
AGAGCAATTGGCGAATTGGTACGGTATGCTGCTCCACGAAGGACAATACCTCGACCCTGTCATGCGGAACATTGAGCATTTCTTGGAAGATACTCAGGGCAATGTCACAGGTAAGGTCTTCATAGATTTGCATCCTTATCGGTTTGAGCTAGTAGGCATCGAATCCGAGTACGACTTAATGAACTCCGCCTTCGGCAATTATGGCGAAATGAACAAAGGCTGGACGGGCATAGATGTGCGTGGTTTTACGAAAATTTTAGGTAATCAAGCTAAAATACATCGTTTGGTGAACAAGAAGGAATGACTAATCCGAAATCTCCAAGCGATAGCCACGACTTGGGATATTCACCAAGCGAACTTGTTCTATATTTTGCATTTTCTTGCGCAATTTAGAGACAAAAACATCCAAACTTCGACTGACAATGGGCGCATCGTGATTCCAAACCGCTCTTTGTAATTGCGCCTTTTCCATAATTTGATTGGGGTGTTTTGCAAAAACGAGCAGCAGTTTGCTTTCCGTTGGGCTGAGTTTGACTTTGCTTCCTTCGATATGCAGATATTGTTCTTCTGGATAAAAGCTAGCATCTCCTAGTGCGATATTACTATCGCTAGAAGGTATCTGCTCTGCCGTTGGCTTCCTATGTTCAAGCCATTTATATCCTCCGAATAAGCACAAAAACACACCAACCAATAAAGCAAATCTTCTAAAGTAAAGCGACCAATTGCTAGCATTCGTTTCCTCAAATTGTAGTTCTAGGAAATAGCAGTTTTCATCTTGAGGGCGATTGCCGCAAGGAACAAGGTCGTCTCGCTTCTCTTGAAAAACAGCATAGCCATAAACAATATCCTGATGTTCACAATCTTTGACTTGTACGACGTAATTTTGCTGGATATTATTTTGCGTCACTACTGCATTGATCGTACGAACAAGTGCATCTGGCTCAAAACGGAATGGGCTTTCAAAGCGAATTTGATAGTGTTGATTTTTTATTTTTTTTACAGGTAGTACCCTAGAGAGCGTATCGCCTGTATGAAGTAGTACTTGATGCCCAATTTGGCGCATGATGATGTGTTCTTTGGCTGCTTCAAAGCCATTTTGCGCTACTTTGCTAGAATTTAAAATAGAAAAAGACAGCAGCAATAATCCACTGCCCAGCAATAATAAATACTTCCAATTCATAGCCTAAAGATACGGACAGCCAAGCTGCAAAAAAGTACTTTTGATAGAATTTACAAGTCATTTACAGGCTTTTTACAGCGTTTATAGCAAAGAAATGGAGCAAGACGGCTTAAATTTGACAAAAAATTACATCTTATGAAATATTTATTATTTGCATGCAGCCTAACATTTTTGTTCACCACTTGTGGAGAAGAAAAGTTTTTGCCTAGAGAAAAAGCACTAGGAAAAATAGTACAAAAAGTAGAGAAGAAATCACCAGAAAAAGCAACTGCTCCCATCTATGCCTCTTATGATTATGGTGCGAGTTGGGAGCCTGTTGAAGGCGGCTTTTCTGACTCAGTCGGAATTGGGCGCATAGGAAAAATCGGCGATCAGATCATCGTAAGTACTTTTAATGCGGGTTTGTTTTTGGAGAACAAATCAGGACAAAAGTGGCATCAAATTGGGGAGGAATTGCCGCAAAAACAAGTCAATGCTCTGCACATTGCGGACGAAAGTATTTTTGTAGGAATGTATCGAAACGGCATTTATAAAAGTGATGACAAAGGGCAATCCTGGCAATCTATGAACTATGATCTTCCAGATTTGCGGGTTCAATCTATTTTGAAAACCAAACACCAACTATTTGCTGGAACGGACAGCGGTATTTTTGAATATTCTGTTGCTGAAAAAAAGTGGACACATCGCTTCGAAGATGTTCAAGTTAATGCCTTGGCGACTTACGAAGATAAAATAATGGCAGCTACCAATAAAGGTATTTTGCTATCCAATTCAGAAGGCAAAGATTGGGAATGGATTCATCAAGAAGGCGCGGTTTTCAATGCCACTATTTTGGAAGGCGGCACTTTGATGATAAGTCAGCAAGGCGATTTGTTTAGATCAAAAGACTGGGGAAAGACTTGGGAGGAATTGTTCTATTTTCCAAAAGACAATTTTGGCGTTTTGGAAACCGTCGAGTTGGGTCAATATCTAATTATGAGTCATCGGAATGGTATTTTTCGCTCCTCCGATGGCGGTAATCTTTGGTTTCAAATGCTCCAGCCTTTCGATCTTCCTTTTTCAGAGCTCTTTGTGGATGATAAGGTGATTTATGCGAGTGGTGCGAGTGGGTGCTAGTTTCATTGGATACGTAAGCGTAAGAAAATCTGAATAAGTAAAAATGCAAAAAAAACTTTTTCACGCAGACGCTTGAAATGCCTGTTTTACGAGCATTTCAAGCGTCTTCTTACTGCTGTCCTTTGATCTAATTACTCGTCAAATTATAAGCCAATCCAAGAATAAAATAGGTTTGTACTGGATTGTCACTGTCCAATGCCTGTTCTCCTGCTTCTGCTCTTCTAGCATTTTCTGCATTCGCTTCTTGTCTGTTTCCTCTTAAGCCAATATCCAAACCAATACCAATGCCTTTGTAAGCCGTGCTGAAAGTATTGATCCAGGTCCAGTTAGACAGTTGAGTGTCTTCGTAGCTCAAAAAGGTAGATAAATTAGACTTCCAAGCAATGCCTTCGGTGATATTAGCAGAGTAGTCCACAACGGTTTTTAAACCGAGCGAAGATTCAAAATTGGTCTTGTCTTCGGAGAAAACGAAGTTGTAGTTGAGCGGGTGAAAAACGACCACTAAATTGGTTAGTGGCGTCCAAGTTGCTCCGACTCCCAAATCTAGATAGCCAGGATCATTAAAGGTTTCGTCCAGCAGCGTTGTACGATATTCTCCCAATGCGGATGCCGCCAGTTTTGGATTCAGCTTGTAGCCAAAGAGGGAAGTGACATTGAAGGCATCGGCTGCCGTTTCAAAATCAGCATCCACATCATCGTCTGGATTGTCATCGAATCGCAGCCAAGAAAGCGCTAGATTACCCCCATTGTTCCAAAAATATTTCTCTTGCTGTAGATTAGCAAAAAATCCGCCCGTTAAGCCAATGGTCGTAGCACTAGTACTTGGATTTGCCCTCGCCAACCAATTGTTAAAACCCGCAAAATTAAAACCAAGCGTCCCTAGTAAACCCGTGGACCAGCGTGGATAGGGCGTTACTTTATCTGTTAAATCGGCTACTTCTCCCTTCAGTGCATCAACTTTTCCCTGCAAATCCGCTAACTCCGTTTCAAGGCTAGCTAATTCTGCTGTTTTTTCCGTTTGTTGCTCTTTCAGTTCTTCCATTGTTTGCGCAAAGGAATAATTAGTCAAGAGAAAAAAGAATAAGAAAAATAGGATAAGTACTTTCTTCATTGTATTTTTTTGTATTGATTTAATTAAAATAAATTTTGGTGAGTGATAACACGGATTGGGAACGAATGTTTTGAAACGCGTAGGCTTCAAAATTCTAATCGGTTACCATCATGTTTTCTTAGACGAGCAGTAGCATACAAGTCACAGAAAATGATAAATACTTGCTGGATACCTCTTCTTGGAATTGAATGTTTCAAGCATTCTTCTTACCCAGATATGCCTGTCGGAAATATCAAGTTGTGGATAGGAAAGATATGATCTACAAGTACAAGATGGCATACTTGTAGATCAAAAGATAAGTGAAATGATAGATTAGGAACGAGGGATGAATAAACTTAGGTTCTTGACAAGATATTTTTGTGCTAATGGAGGCAGAAAAATCGCAATCCGCCTTAGGCGGACATAAGACTTTTTCTAACGAAAAGTAGCGTAAAACCTGTTCGCCTAAGGCGTAAAGATGAAGTCAAGAATCTGAGGTTATTTGTGCGTCGTTCCTTAGGGAGGTGCTATTTGCTTTTCTTCTTTTTCGGTGCGATCATAACGATCATACGGCGGCCTTCCATTTTGGGCAGGGCTTCTGCCGAACCGTACTCTTCCAATTCTTTCAAGAAACGCAAAAGCAGCAACTGACCGCGATCTTTAAAAACAATAGTACGTCCTTTAAAGTGAACATAGGCTTTCACCTTCGCACCTTCTTCTAAGAATTTCTGTGCGTGGCGCATCTTAAATTCGAAGTCATGTTCATCCGTATTCGGTCCGAAACGGATTTCTTTAATAACGGTTTTTTGTGTTTTTGCTTTTAGCTCTTTTTCTTTCTTCTTTTTGTCATACAAAAACTTTTTGTAGTCGATGATACGGACAACGGGTGGTTTTGCCTTAGGAGAAATCTCTACGAGATCTAAGCCCACTTTTTGTGCCCATTGCTTTACAGTAATGGTTTTATGCACTTGACCTGGATCGATTGTCTTTCCAACTTTCTCGCTGATCGTATCCATATTATCGCCCACAAGCCGCACTTCTGGAACACGGATATGTTCGTTGATGCGATGCTGGGCTTCTTCGCGTCTTCTGCTGTAATTTCTTCTGCCTTGTCTTCTTGCCAAAGGATAAATTTTAGTGAATAAATGAATTTGTTGGCTGTTGGTATTCAGTTGTTGGTGATTAGCCGCCCAACTGCTCTGCCAAAACCAAGTTTGAACCCTATAAAAATAAGGGCATTTCTTAAATGGAAGCAAATTTTTGCTAAAAAAAGTTCCAAAAAAATTGCCCAAGACCTGAAAACACTCAAATCTTGGGCAAAAAGGGAGCTAGAAATGATTATGCATCGGTTTCTACCTCAGCGGCTAGCTTTATTTCCAAATTGCTTTCATCCTCGTTCAAGACCGCTTCAAAAACGCTGCCTTCTGAAGGATTTTCATTCAAGATGAATTCCGCCAACGGGTCTTCTATGTATTTCTGTATTGCTCTGTTGAGTGGTCTTGCACCAAATTGCGGATCAAAACCTTTCTCTGCCACGAAGTCTTTTGCATCATCAGAGAGCTGCATGCTGTATTCCATTGTTCCCAATCGCTTGTACAGGTCTTTCAGTGCAATGTCAATGATCTTGAATATTTCTTCTCTACCTAAACTATTAAAGATAACCACGTCATCAATACGGTTCAAGAACTCTGGAGAGAAAGTACGTTTGAGTGCATTTTGAATGACGCCTTTCGTGTAATCACCTGCCGATTCTTGTCGCGCTTTGGTCGCAAATCCAACGCCTTGTCCGAAATCTTTCAACTGACGCACACCAATATTGGAGGTCATGATGATAAGCGTATTTTTAAAATCCACCTTTCGACCCAAACCATCGGTTAGCTGCCCGTCATCCAAAACCTGTAACAATATATTATAGACATCAGGATGTGCTTTTTCGATCTCATCCAATAGAATGACCGAATAAGGCTTGCGGCGTACTTTTTCCGTCAATTGTCCACCCTCTTCGTAGCCCACGTAGCCTGGAGGCGCACCAATCAATCGGCTCACGGAGAACTTCTCCATGTATTCACTCATATCAATACGAATAAGTGAATCTTCTGAATCGAATAAATATTGCGCTAGTGATTTAGCGAGTTGTGTTTTACCGACGCCCGTTGGTCCTAGGAAAATAAATGAACCAATTGGTTTACTTGG
>JBCCRX010000420.1:0-5548 GCA_039201015.1 Bacteroidota bacterium
CAAATTTTGAGCGAGTTATTTTTTCTTGTAAAAGTGCTTCAAAATCGTTGCATAGCAGTAGTTACGGAACTATTTTTAAGTATTTTTAGAAGGAAAAAGAGCCGTTCAAAAATGTCGATTATTTAAGCACACCTACTTATTCCCTTTCATCACCATTTTCTTTCCTTTCAACATTCAAATTCGCCTTCCTTTTTCGTCCGAGCTAGATTTGTTGCATTAGAACAGATCAAAAACAATTTATCATGTCCAATACAACAACTAGCTTGCGCATTCACCACTTGAGTAAAGTGTATAAAAATGGTGTGAAAGCCCTCGATAATTTGAGCCTTGAAATAGGAACGGGTATGTTTGGATTACTTGGCCCAAATGGTGCAGGAAAATCAAGTTTGATGCGCACCATCGCGACTCTGCAGCGCCCTGATAAAGGCAGTATTCACTTCAATGACATCAATGTATTGGAAGAACAAATGGCAGTACGAAAAGTATTGGGTTATCTGCCTCAGGAATTTGGGGTCTATCCAAAAGTAAGTGCAGAAAAGTTGCTGGATTATTTCGCCACTTTGAAAGGAGTGAGTGCTAAAAAAGATCGAAAACGATTGGTGGAAGAAGCACTGAAAGTCACCAATCTATACGAAGTTCGCAAAAAGCACGTCAGCGGATACTCGGGCGGAATGAAACAACGGTTCGGTATTGCGCAATTGCTGCTCAATAAGCCCCAACTCATCATAGTTGATGAACCCACGGCTGGTCTCGATCCTGCGGAAAGACAACGTTTTCTGAATATTTTACGCGAAGTAGGAACACAAAATACCGTCATTTTTTCCACGCATATCGTCGATGATGTCAAAGAATTGTGCCACGAAATGGCGATCATGAACAATGGACGCATTTTGGAGCAAGCAACGCCCGAAGCAGCTACGGCAAAACTAAAAGGGCAAGTTTGGACAAGTGATATCAGTCGCGACGATTTAGAGAAAGTCGAGCAGCAATATCACCTGATTTCTTCCAGCTACAATCGAGACGATTCTATCCACATTCGCATCCACGCCCCTTCACCACCCAATGCTCAATTTACTGCCGCTGCGCCTAATTTGGAGGATGTCTATTTCATTGCTTTGCAGCAGTCTAGTCAGCCTTACGAGACTGTAAGTAATTGATGATAAGACAATTATATAGCTTGTCTAACTTAGAACCTTCCTGGTGAATATTTCAATACAGGAGCATAAGAAATGTCATTTTTTATCCAAATATTAGACACCCAAATTTCGAGCATAAAAATGACATTTCTCTGCTTACAATTTGAAGATATCCAGCAATGTAACTTAGAATTTACAAGTCTGATTACTCTTCTACGACTTCCGATCTCTAAACTTTCATCCATTTCACACTTATCAAAGAATAATCATGTTCACCACTATTTTCAAATACGAATTACAGCATTGGCTGCGCCACGTCCCAATTTATATTTACGCCTTTATCTTCTTGGGTATGTCCGTGCTGGTTTTCGGTGGCATGGCTTCCGAATCTACGGCGCGTTGGGACGGCTTGCACATGAACTCTGCCTTTCAGGTCTTCAAAATGGCGAATCTTTTTAATGTTTTCATCTACTTTTTATTGCCTGGCATTATTGGCTTGTCGATTTATCGCGATTTTCGGGACAATCGCCACGCGCTGCTCTATGCTTTTCCCTTCAAAAAAATGGAGTATTTGAGCGCGAAATTTTGCAGTGCATTTTTGATGACAACTGCTATTGTTTTAATGATTGGAACTGGCTTTATATCAGGTACAATGCTGCCCGATGTGAATACCGATCTGCTCGGACCGCTCCGTTGGACCACTTATTTACAATTGTACGCCCTATTCTTGATTCCTAACACCTTGTTTGTCAGTCTTTTGATTTTTGCGGTGGTCGCAAGAACGCGAAATATTTTTGCTGGTTTTGTGGTCGTAGTTTTGTTGGTGATTGGGCAGGTCATTTTGGGCGTAATCGACGGTGGCACTAATTTTACGAAGCTGGCGGCGGTGCTTGATCCTCTGGCTTTGAAAGCGATAGGACAAGAAGTAGAATATTGGACAATTGCAGAAAAAAACAATCAATTGCTGCCCATTACAGGACTGGTTTTATTCAACCGCTTATTTTGGCTAGGAGGAAGTCTTTTGCTAGCAATATTCATTTATCAAAGTTTTGAATTTAGTCATCTTCAAAGCTCTATTAGCAGACGAGCCTTCAAAGCTCAAACTGGAAAGCAAACAAACACCAATCTGCCTTCGATTCCATTCAATTACATCCAAAAAATCCAATTGCCCAAAGTCCAATTCAATTTTTCCTTACAAGAACGACTAAAAGCCACCTGGCGATTGTCCAGTTTTGATTTTCAACACATCGTCAAAAGTTGGTTGTTTTTGAGCTTGGTGCTAGCTGGACTGGTTTTTATTGGCTTCATGTTGGGGATTTCTAATCCACGTTGGGACACCAAAACCTATCCCGTCACTTGGCAAATGCTTTTCCTGCCTGACATGTACTTTTCGGGCGTCATCAACCTCATCACTTTCCTTTATGCAGGCGTCTTGGTGCATCGTGCTCGCATGAACAGCAGCAGTCAAATTATAGATAGCACTGCTATTCCCAGTTGGGTACTGTTGTTATCTAAATTCTTAGCTTTAATAAAAGTGCAAGTCGTCCTCTTGGCTTTGATGATGCTCGGCGGCATGGCAGTACAAGCCTTTCAAGGCTACTACAAATTTGAAATTGGGCATTACCTATTTGAGTTGTACGGCATTCATCTCATCCACTTTGTGATTTGGGCGATGCTTGCTCTTTTTGTACACAGCTTGCTTCGCAATCCTTATTTGGGTTTCTTCTTGCTTTTGTTCGCACCAATGGGCTTTATTGCATTAGGACCAACTGCCTATGACATTGGTTGGGAATTTTTGGAGCATCCCATTTTTAGATACAATCAAGAAAGTGGTCCGATTACAGGTGTTCCCTATTCTGATATGGACGCTTATGGCGCGTTTTTACCGATTTATTTTACCTACAAAATCTATTGGCTGACAGCAGGAGGCCTACTTTTAATGGGCGCATTTTTGTTTTGGCAACGCGGATTGACTTATTCTTTTGGGGAAAGGTTAGCACGAGTTCGACAACGCTTTAATTGGAAACTGCAAGCCCTTGCTGCGCTATTGCTGATTGCTTTTTTAAGTATGGGATTCAAAATTTATTACGAATCGAATATCAAACGCGACTACTATTCCGATAATACACGCGATAACTTATTGCGAGCTGCCAAAAAAGAATACAAAGCCTACGAAAAGCTCGTGCAGCCACGCATCACAGATGTGGAAATCGTGTTGGACTTATTCCCAGGCGAACGTCGTTTTGAAGCAAAAGGAGGGTATTGGCTGCAAAATAAATCCAATCAAGCTATAGATACATTAATGATCGTACATGCGATTGGATTGCATACTAATTACCAATTTGATCGAGCATATCGGGTATTGAATCAAAGCAAAGTAGCAGATGTGACCGTGGTAGATTTGATCTTGCTGGAAGAATCCCTGAAAGTAGGAGATTCCCTAAAAATGAATTTTAAGAATTACAATGATGCCCCTACTTTGCTGCATGCTGATACTTACGTCAAAGCACACGGAACGCTTATTCGCGACGATATTTTCCCTCGTTTAGGCAATTGGATTCCCTACTTTAGTGACGGACATCATCATACTACTTACGAGCCAAATAAGTACGATACAACAAGCATAGACAAGTCCAAATCTTTCGTTTCCATAGATTCAGATCGCATCAATTTCTCGGCTACCGTCAGCACCAATAAAGATCAAATTGCGCTGGCTTCTGGAAATCTACAGAAACAGTGGACAGAAAACGATAGGAACTATTTCCAATTCAAGAGCGAACGAAAAATGCCGCATGCTTTCATTTTTACCTCTGGTGAATATGCGATCAGGAAAGATCAATGGAAGGATGTGACACTGGAAATTTATTACCACAAAGAGCATGATTACAATTTAGATCGCATGATGTCGGGCATGAAAGCAGCATTGGATTATTGCAGTGAGTATTTTAGTCCCTACCACTACAAAGAATTGCGAATTGTTGAGTTTTCTCAAACGGGCGGTGCTTCGGCGCATTCCTACCCAAATACCATACCGACGGGCGAAGGTGCTGGTTTCATTGCTATGATAGATGATAGGGAAGCGGGCGGTGTAGACTATGCTTTCGGGACAGCAGTGCACGAAGTGGCGCATCAGTGGTGGGGTGGTCAAGTTATTCCAGCCGATGCCCCAGGCGCGAAAATGATCGTTGAAAGTCTAGCGGAATACGTGAATTTGCAAGTAAAAAAGCACCACAAAGGCAAAGCCAAAATGTTGAATTTTGTGCGCTACGCCCAAGAAGATTATCTGAAAGGGCGCAGCCGAAAGCAACACCAAGAGCATCCACTGATGTACACGCGACCTGATCAAAATTATATTCATTATCCAAAAGGCGCGTTGGCATTTTATGCGCTCAGCGAGCATCTAGGAGAAGAACAGCTAAATACTGTCTTGGAAAAATATGTCAGAAAAGTAGCTTTTCAAGAAAACGATTACACTACTTCTAGTGAATTGGTGAATCTCCTACGCGCCGCCACACCCGATTCTTTGCAATATTTAATCGAAGATTGGTTCGAGACGATTACTTTCTACGACAACGAAATGCTGTCCGTCGAAACCCAGAAACAGGCATCGGGTAGCTACGAAACCTCTATTACTTTCAATGTCCAAAAATATCGAAGCGACGGCGATGGAAATAAGAACTATGCCAATGTGCAAGGCGATTCTTTACATCATCAAAAGCTTTCTTCTTTGCCACTAAAAGATTATGTCGAAATTAGTATGATGGATGAAGAAGAAAAGCTACTGCAATCTAAAAAATACCTAATTCAACAAATTCACAATCAAGTACTTATACGAACAGATTTCAAACCGACCAAAGTCGTAATTGACCCAAATTATTTGTTGATGGATCGGGAGCGAGAGGACAATTTTTTAGAGAAAATTTGAGGTCATCGCTCTTGATTTCAATACTTTTTTCGGGAAATTTTTATTGCATGAGTGCACTCCGACAACCTGAAAAATGAGATAATTTGTCAAATTTTCAAAATCCGACAAATTGAAAGATATGATAATTCGTACCTTGTAAACTAAGTCTGTTTTGGTTTTGAGCTTCAAAAAACCCATCTGCTGCCGTCGAAGACGGCGGTGAATAAGGGAAGAGGGAGAAAAAAGGGTTTTTCTAAAACCCTTTTTTCTCCCTCAAACTCCCCTATCTAAAAGGCAAAGAAACTTTTGTTGCAGTGTACCAATACACTGTAAATTAAGTTTATTTTAATTTTGAGAAGCGAGAAATTCCTTAGAATTTCGAGCTTCATAAAGCCTATCTGCCGCCGTCGAAGACGGCGGCGAATAAGGGGTGAGGGAGAAAAAAGGGTTTTTCTAAAACCCTTTTTTCTCCCTCAAACTCCCCTATCTAAAATACAAAGAAACTTAG
>JBCCRX010000421.1:0-5531 GCA_039201015.1 Bacteroidota bacterium
CACTTTCGACATCAGTGTGCCTACTGCCACGATCAATACCAACAACGAAAAGAGAGACGAGCATCTGCGCAAGGAAGATTTTTTCTCGGTAGCGCAGTATCCTGAAATTACGTTCAAATCTACATCGGTGCGCAAAGCCAACGGTCAGTTTATTACGACTGGAAATCTTACTTTGCTCGGTGTGACCAAAGCAGTCGAGATCCCTTTTACTTTCAAGGATGGCGTTTTTGAGGGCAACTTCTCGCTCAACCGATTGGACTATGCTTTGGGTAAAAAATTCCCCGCTTTCTTTATCGGAAAAACCATAAATGTATCCATTCATTGTAAAACAAATTTGTAAAAATTATGGCGGTTCAAATTATTGCTGCGGACGATAAAAGCAGAAAAAATGCAGAGACGGTCATCGCTTTGTACGAAGAGATGATTAATGAAAAACGCCCCATGGAAGCAGTTCAGAAGTACATTCGACCCGATTACATTCAGCACAATCCGATGATTCCTGATGGCAATATACCCATAGGAAAATTCTTCGAGCAGGTGCAAGCTGCCAATTCGAGAAGCAGAGTGGTTGTGCATAAAGTGATTGCAGCGGACGATCAAGTTTGGGCATTTGTCAACTTCCTGAACTTCACCAATAACGAGGAAAATGATCGAGGACTAGCAGGCGTGGATATTTACAGAATGGATGAAGACGGAAAATTGGCGGAACATTGGGATGCGGTGCAAGAGGTGGGCGATCCTGCGCAGGCAGCGAATAGCAATGGCGTTTTTTAAGCATTAAATAAAACACAGAAATATGAGTACACAAAAGAGTGTAGCTATCACAGGGGCTAGTGCTGGACTTGGTGCAGCAACTGCTATTGGATTGGCTCAAAAAGGATACAAGGTTTTTGGCACGATTTTCAAAGAAGCCGAACTCGCAAAAGCCCAAGCCAACACACAGGGGTTAGACATTCATTTTTTTCCCTGTGACGTTACCAAGCCTGAGCAGGTCAAAGCTTGGGCTGCTTCCGTATCCGCTATTCAGAATGATGCAGGCATTGATATTCTAATCAATAACGCTGGTGTATTGACGCCAGGTCCGATCGAATTGCTCGACCTCAACGACATTAAATACGAGTTTGAGGTGAATGTATTTGGCAGTTTATCGGTCATTAACAACTTTCTGCCCGCGCTTCGTGCGGCTAAAGGACGTATTCTGCAAATTGGTTCAGTCTCAGGTATTTTTGCTGTGCCTTACAACGGAGTGAGCAGTGCTTCAAAGGCAACGATGGAGTCTTTTGCAGATGTGCTCAGGACAGAGTTACGTCCATTTGATGTTGACTTTGTGATGGTTGCACCAGGCAATATGCTAACCGATGGACCTGCCAAAACAATTGCGATGGTAGATAAATTGATCGCAGAAATGACTCCCGAACAGGAAGCCTTGTACGGTAAGGAATTTGGTAGTTTTGCTATCGGTTTCAAAAAAATGCAAAGTGAGGGGATGGCATTGGAAGCGGCGGCGGCTAGGCTGGTGGAAATTGTGGAACAAACACCCGCTCCTATTCGAGCAGGTATTGGCGATGATGCGGAACAAGTGAGAGCTTTGATTAAGGATAAGACAGATGAAGAACTGGATGCCATGCGTCGAAAGACGTTTGGATTGGACTAGTGGACAATAGACACACTGTACTATAAAAATAAAAATATCTATCAATGAGCACACTTAAAAGAGTATTTAAAGACAACAAACACTATGACAAAGTACCACTCTCACCGATTAAACAAGAGTTTACGCACCTTGACCTAAAAGTTGACGGTGAGATTCCACCTATTTTGAATGGGTTGTATGTCAGAAATGGTCCTAATCACATCGACCACGTGCACCCACACCACCATTATTTCAGTGGGCACGGCATGGTGCATGGTGTTCGGATGAGGGAAGGCAAGGCATTGTGGTATCGCAACAGAGTTGTCAAGACTGGTGATGTACCTAAAGTGATGAACGTAGAAGATCCTGGTGGTCCTATTTCTCACAACATAGATGCTTCCCCCAATACAAACGTGGTTCTTTTTGCAGGTAAACTTTATGCTAGTATCGAAGCAGGAGCTAACTTAGTGGAATTGGATCCTTACCTAGAGACAGTCACACGCAGCACGCTCAATGGTGTTTTAGAATATGGCTACACAGGACATCATAAAATTGATCCTGACGACGGCGATGTACACGCCATTGTGTACAATATGGCATTAGGTGGTCAAGCACTCTATGTCAGATTGAACACTGAAGGTGAATTGCTCAACCAAGTTAGAGTACCACTGACAGGAGCAACTCAGATTCACGATATGTCCATCACCAAAAACTATGTAATTATCTACGACCTCAACGTAGTTTTTGATCCCAAATTAGCAGAACTAACCACATTACCCATCACATGGAACGATCAGAAACCTGGTCGAGTAGGTATTCTCCCTAAAGATGGTACAAGCGCGGATGTAAAATGGTTTCAAGTAGAACCCTGCTACGTGTACCATCCGATGAATGCCTATGAAACGCCAGGAGGAGAAGTCGTGATAGATGTGAGTCGTTACGAACGTGCCGCCCAGAAAGACATCTACGGTCCGCTCGGTGATACAGTCCCTACAATCGACCGATGGACATTTGCTTTAAATGGCAATACGGCTAGAGGCAAAGAAGAGCGGATGGTAGATCAGCCTTTGGACTTCCCAAAAGTGAGCCCACTAGTGGAAGGACGTCCTTACCGCTACGGCTACTCTATACTCGCTAGTTTAGAACCCATGTTCAATGGAGCGATTAAGGTCGATCACTCAACAGGGAAAACAGAGCATCAAGATTTTGGAGGCGGTAAAGCAGGCGAATTGACTTTCATTCCTCGCCCAGGTGCTACAGATGAAGATGATGGATGGTTGGTCGGCTACGTCTATCAACCAGATGTGGATCGCTCAAGATTGGTCATTCTGAATGGACAAGATTTCTCTGGCGAGCCACAGGCAAGTATCTGGATTCCTGATTTATATGTCCCAATTGGAACTCATGGTGGCTGGTTTCCAAATATGGGTGGATTGTAAATCATCGCTCGATCCACAATAATTTTTCGCCGCGAAGCAGCAAAGGGAAAGGAAACTTTCCGTTTTTCTATCCTGTAAGTAAAGTAAATGCTCAATCGGTAAGAATAAGGGTTCATAGGGTTGCACTTTCTATCGAACTATACAAGGCATCCCGATAGCTATCGGGAAGAGCATATAAGTGTTGTTTCTCTCGACCTTCTATGTTCTTAAATGCCTCATATGGTTCAATTTTTCTGCGTATTGAGTATTTACTAACTGATGTTACGCACTCGTATGTTTTGGTACGAGAAATCTATTAGCTTGTCACAGCTACCATGTTTTGAATTAGAGTGGCTGTCGAACCCGACGATTTGTAAACAAGTGGCACTTTGTGTCGTTTGCAATTTGGTGTTTTGCGTAACATGAGTTACTAAGCAAACTCTTTATCAATTAAGGAAATTAATAGTTCTACCGACACTATATAATAGCATGATAGTAACACGTGAAATCAAGATTCTCAAACTGCTCAAGTGGACGTTATTCGACATTATTAAGCTACTGATTTTTGTCTGCCTTGTAGCTGCGCTATATTATTTCGAAGTCGTTACCGTTCATTTACCTTGGTTGCCCGTTTCTGTTATCGGTACAGCCGTTGCCTTTTACCTCAGCTTTAAAAATAACCAATCGTATGACCGATTGTGGGAGGCACGAAAAATATGGGGTGGCATTGTAAACGACAGCCGTACTTGGGGCATGATGGTCGATGGTTACATCACCAACAACTTTATGAACGAAAGGGTAAGTGCCAGCGAAATTCAAAGCATTAAGAAAAGACTGATCTACCGCCACATTGCTTGGCTCTATGCCCACAGAAGTCAATTGCTGGTAGCAACCAGTTGGGAGCATATTGGTCAAGATGGATTTATCGCAAAAAAAGTAGAGTACTTTCAGGAAAAATATGGGGTGGGCCTGCTGGATGATGAAATCACCCGCACCGAGTTGAAACTTTTTCTACCAGAAGAGGAGCACGATAGGCTAATCGCAGCAGTCAATACCGCTACTCAAATCATCAACGAGCAATCGAGAGACTTAGCGGAGCTGAGGGAGCGAGGATTGATCGATGATTTTCGGCACGTAGAAATGGTCAATGTGTTGAAAGACTTTTACACTTTACAGGGCAAGAACGAGCGGATTAAAAAATTTCCATTACCTCGTCAATACGCCAATGCCAGCCGTTATTTTGTAAACATTTTTATCCTGTTGCTACCATTTAGTATGATACCTGAACTCATGGATTTAGTGGATTGGGGCATTTGGATTTCTATTCCCATTACTGCTTTGATTGGCTGGGTATATTTGGTGATGGAACTCGTGGGGGATTACTCCGAAAATCCATTTCAAGGTATGGCGAACGATATACCGATGATGTCGTTGTGCCGAACTATAGAAATTGACCTCAGAGAAATGCTGAAAGAAACTGCCCTACCACCTGCCATAGAATCCAAAGATGGTGTCTTGATGTAAGGATGAATGTAAACTATTGGTTATTTTAATCTACCTATGAAAAGTTGTTTTGTCAACTATATTATATTTGTCAAACCTTGCGAGGACTACCTTTCCCAAAATACGCTTTAGGGTCGATTAGTGTTAGGTTTTTATTTTACTCAAAACAAGTTTTTAAATAATTTTTGACATCCTGACAGCGCAACTTCTATTCAGTTGACTTTATCAACTATATTTTGCTTTTCAAAGAACGCTCAAAAAATCATGGCGCAGGGAGGGTGAATAGCTTGTATTCATTGAAATGCCTTTGAAGGAATGAAAAAACAATAACCTCCGATTCTTGGAACTGATCTTTGGCTCCCATTTTGAACTTAAAAAAACCTTATGTCTGCCTTAGGCGGATTGCACTTTTTGAAGAACAAAATGGAAACAAAATCTCTAGCGCTAGAATCTGAATTTATTATTTCATCATTCCTAAATTAAGTTTCTTCCTATTTTATTCCTGCCGTTTCGCAGCGAAAAATTCTTGAGGAGTGAGCGATGATTTTCGGGGGAATGCTCCCGAAAATCATCGCTCGCTCCATAAAAAATGCTGCTCGCCGCAGACGCGCTAAAAGGTGAAGTTATTTACTTCACAGTGTACTTATTACACTGTAAACTAAGTTTTTGTTAATTTTGAGAAGCGAGAAATTCCTTAGAATTTCGAGCTTTAAAAAACCCATCTGCCGCCGTCTTCGACGGCGGCGAAAAAGGGTTGAGGGAGAAAAAAGGGTTTTTCTAAAAACCCTTTTTTCTCCCTCAAACTTCCCTATTTAAAATACAAATAAACTTAGTTTACAGTGTACTTATTACCGTGTAAACTAAGTTTTTGTTAATTTTGAGAAGCGAGAAAGGGTTGCCCTCTCAAATAGCATCTATGTCCTTTTCTTTCTCATTTTTGGCTTAAGACTTTGTGGCCAAGCCCTGATGACGCTCAC
>JBCCRX010000422.1:0-5526 GCA_039201015.1 Bacteroidota bacterium
ATTTGGTCGAGTATCTTTAGAAAGATATCGCCAACTATTAAATTTCGTTTGTTTTCGTTTAGAAGGACGTCGAGTCCTTCCAAACGAATCAAGGTTTTTTAAAGGGAGAAGCGGCGAAATTCGCCGCTTCTCCCTTTAAAACCTTGATCAAATCATATGGGCTCGACGCCCATATGATTTGAAAATAAACGTGAGCTTCAATAAATAATGCTGACCAAATAAAATCATTTAGAACCTTTCATTTTAGCAGGAATAAGTACTAACTGAGCGTAAATTTTCGCTAGGGAGGAGGTTGACACCTCCACTTAAGAAACCCTTATCAAATTTGGCAGGCTGGACTGCTGTCAAATTTGAAAATAGACGTAGTCCATGTTTACGAATGAAAGCGGAATAAATTTATGTTCTGTCTCAAGATAAGTATTGATATATCTAGTAAACAAGCGGCGCTTTGCAGTACCTATGGATCAACTGCCCGCGTAACATCAATAACTAATAATCACTGTGCGACGAAAAATTCTACATATTGATATGGACGCTTTCTACGCTTCCATTGAGCAACGCGATCATCCTGAACTGCGTGGAAAAGCAGTGGCGGTGGGAGGCAGCGGAAAACGAGGTGTCGTAGCATCGGCTAGTTACGAAGCGCGAAGATTTGGGGTGCGCTCTGCGATGTCGAGTGTAGTGGCTTTGCGACGTTGTCCAGAATTGATTTTTGTGCGCACTAACTTTAGTGTTTACCGATCCGTCTCCAAACAAATCCGTGCCATTTTTCACGAATACACCGATTTGGTAGAGCCCCTTTCTCTGGATGAAGCCTATTTAGATGTAAGCGAACACCCAAGACCTGCCTTTGACATTGCAGAAGAAATTAGGAGGCGCATTTTTGAGAATACGCAACTGACGGCCTCCGCAGGCGTTTCTTTTAACAAATTTCTTGCCAAAACTGCTTCTGATATCAATAAACCCAATGGTATCAAAGTCATTGATTCAACAGCAGCTATTCCATTTTTAGAGCAATTACCCGTCGAAAGATTTCATGGCATTGGGAAAGTAACCGCAGAAAAAATGCGGCGCATGGGATTGAAAACGGGTGCGGACATCAAAAAGTGGACAGAAATAGAATTGGTGCAGCGTTTTGGGAAAGTAGGCAGGTACTATTATCGCATTGTTCGGGCAAAAGACGAACGAGCGGTAAATCCCAATCGCATCCGCAAGTCGATCGGTGCGGAGCAAACTTATCACGAAGACATTGCTGACCTTCCCCTTATGAAGCAAAGGCTGGATGATTTAGCAGAAAAGATTTACAAAACGATGTCGGCGCAAAATAATTTTGGGCGCACCATCACCTTAAAGATCAAAACACCTGATTTCAAAATCATGACTAGAAGCAAATCATTTAGCAGCGAAATTCGACAACTGATTCAAATACAGCGGATTGCACATGAACTATTAGAAGCCCATCGACACGAATTTTCTTCAGCTCGGTTGCTGGGATTATCTATTTCTAATCTGGAGAAAGAACATATTGGAGTGGGTGTACAATTGTCTTTCGATTTTTAGAGTTTCTTGATTGTAAGGTTTTGCGGTGAAAGAAAAAAGCCTTTAAAAATCAGCAAACTCAGTGGTTTTCCGCACCTTCGGCACGAAAATCCTCTCTCTCTCCTGAAGTTCCCTTTGCTGCGTCGGCAGCGAAGTATATAGAATTTCAACACTTATGAAACGCTATTGCAGCATTTACTAACCACCGCATTCCGTTATAATCAGCAACATCTGAATCCATTCTACGTTTTTTAGCTCCGAAAGAAATTACTATTTTTACGAAAATGCCTACAGACGATTTTCAAAAATAGACACATTTTACAGATGAAAGAGAAAGTCCTTTCCCTTTTTTGTTTCCTTATTCTATCAACGCTTTACGTTCAAGCGCAGAATACCTTTAACTATGAATTGGATCACCCAAATAAAACGATTGAACTCCCTTCCAATCTCAGAGAAATTTCTGGTATCAGTCTTTGCGAAAGGCAAGAGTATATTTGGGCAGTGCAAGACGAAGAGGGCATGATTTTTCAAATAAATATAGAAACAGGTGTTTTAATGGATTCTATAGTATTCTGGAAATCAGGTGATTACGAAGGTATCGAAATAGTAGGAAAATCCATTTATGTCCTCAAAAGTTCTGGTACAGTTTATCAAGTCGAAATGAAAGAGGGGGCATTGAAAGTGGAAAAATTCAATGACTACTTAAGCAAGGAAGACAATACGGAGGGATTGGGCTACAACAAAATGAAAAATAAGCTCTTGGTGGCTTGCAAAAATGGCGCGGAAGATGAACGCATGATTTATTCCTTTGATGTGGAGACGAAGGCTTTGGATTCGGTTTATTATATGCGTATTGACAAAAAACACATCTTAGAATATCTACGCGCTCACCCAGAACTGAGAAAGCAAAAAAAATTGATTCAAAAATTTGAAGGCAACGACTTTGAATTTGCCCCTTCTGCCGTCGCCATCCATCCGCTCAACGAGCAAGTCTATGTGCTGTCCTCTGTAGGAAAAACCCTATTTGTATTGGATCACCAAGGCAATGTGCTCCACATCGAAAAATTGGATAAAGCCATTCACGCGCAGCCAGAAGGCATCTGTTTTGATTTCAAAGGTAATTTGTTTATCGCCAATGAAGGAAAAAAAGGAGCGGGCAAAATTTATCGCTTTGATGTGATACAAGAGTAGTTGTTCTGAATGACAGGTTTTGACAAAAAACTCAGGCGTGAGGCGTGAGGATGACACCCGACGATTTGTAAACAAGTGGCACTTTGTGTCATTTGCAATTTGGTGTTTTGCGTAACATCAGTTACTAAATATGGTTGGTATTTGGGGTGAATTTTCATGATTATTAGTTGGTTTAAAACTGTAAATCATGTAAGATTTTGAAATAGATTCGCGATAGCTATCGGGATTGAGAACTAAGATTTATATCCTATTGTTACAAATACGAGTATCATTAGATCACAAAAGATGAATGCACAACTTATACTAAATTTCGATAATCAAGACGACTTACTAAAAGTCTTGCAGTTTCTGAAAGACATTGGACTGGATAAGATAAAAGTAGGTTCTGAGATAGCGGTTTCTTCCGTTGAAAAGCAAGCTCAAATTGCAGAACCTGATGCTTATCAAGAAGCGCAGATTTTAAAGGGAGATGTTCCACAGCCTGTCTTTTCGCTGGATAAGTATTCAGTATATGAGCAATAAGGTATTTTTGGACAGCTCTATTCTCGTAGAGTACAGAAAAGGAACAAATACGGAATTACTAGATGCGCTACTTCGACATTCCGACGAAATAGAATTGTGCATTAGTGAGACCGTGAGTAGCGAATATCTCTTTCATCTTCTTGCACTTTTTGGTCAGAAATCTCCTTTGACACTCAAGGAAAATAAGGCAATCGGAAAACATCTAAAACAAGCTCGCCCAAACGACCTCTTACATCGGTTCACTTGGATTGCGGGAACTATAGCTCTTCATCAACAAGCAGCGGAATTGATGATTACCCACAATCTTCTCTCTAACGACGCTTTGATTCTAGCACTCTGCCAAACTCACCAGATCAACACCATAGCATCTTACGACACAGACTATATACTTCCTTGTTCCAAATTAGATATGACGTTGCTACAATCAGAAGACGATTTTTTGAATTAGTGGCGATAGAAAAAGAAGTTTGTGGAGATATACAAACTCTCTTTCTTGTAAGTAGAGCTATTCCCCAACCAACTCCGCTGACACAAACAAATAAATCACCGCATTGTGCTCGCCTTCTTCTACCACTTTTTTGACCGTGCCTTCCAGCAGAATTGGGTCAATTTTTTTGAATAAATGTGAATCATTTCTTTTAAGAATTGTCCATATTCGGATGAGGTGTTGGGGAAAGGCTAAAGGGCAATGCAGTTGGCTTAAGCCTTAAAAGTAATCAAACAATAGACTTACAAGCCTCGTACAAATCTCGCCAATCTTTCCGAATACGAATCACCGTTTCGAGATACTCTTCCCAGACTTGCTGATCCTGATTCGGATTTTTGATGATAGCCCCCATCAAACTAGCCGCTAAATCTCCAGCCTTGAGCGAACCATCTCCGAAATGTGTGGCTAAAGCGCGACCATTATTGACTACGGAAATGGCTTCAGCGGTGCTCAAAGTACTGCTGGGTACTTTGAGTTTACTCTGACCATCTTCGGTTACGCCACTTCGTAGTTCGCGGAAGATCGTGACGAGGCGTTTAATCTCTTGTGCCGTATTTTTGACTTCGGGCAAGTCCAAGGATCGACCGATTTTTTCTACTCGTGTCACCACGATTTTGACTTCTTCTTCTAGGCTCTTGGGAAGCGGCAAATGAACAGTATTAAAACGCCTTCTCAAAGCACTCGATAATTCATTGACGCCTTTGTCGCGTGTGTTGGCAGTAGCAATTAAGTTGAAGCCTTGCTGTGCTTGAATTTCTGTGTTAAGCTCAGGAACAGGCAACACTTTTTCAGAAAGCAGTGTGATTAAGGTGTCTTGCACATCCGCAGGAATACGCGTCAATTCCTCTACTCTTGTGATACGCCCTTCTTGCATCGCTTTCATAATGGGACTAGCGACCAAAGCACTTTCAGAAGGTCCTTCAGCAAGGAGTTTGGCATAGTTCCAGCCGTAGCGTAATGCCGTTTCGTCCAAGCCTGCTGTGCCTTGCACCAGTAGCGTTGAATCACCAGAAATAGCTGCTGCCAGGTGCTCAGAAACCCAAGTCTTTGCTGTCCCTGGCACGCCTACCAGCATCAAAGCGCGATCAGTTGCTAATGTAGCCACAGCAATTTCCATTAGTCTTTTGCTCCCAAAATATTTAGGCTCTATGGCATTACCGTCTTCCAGCGTTCCTCCCAATAAATAAGTTACAACTGCCCAAGGAGACAATGCCCAATTTGGAGGTCTTTGCTTTTTATCAATTGCTTTTAGGTACGCTAATTCTTCGGCATAAGTTGTCTCTGCGTGTGGACGAAGTACGTTTGCAATCATATCAGATTTTTAGCTTGATTTTTGTGAGTTAGTATCAATTAAAAAATGGCTCTAAATGATTTCATTTGGTCGAGTATTTTTAGAAAGATATCGCCAACTATTAAATTTCGTTTGTTTTCGTTTAGAAGGACTCGACCTGTCCGCCTAACCGTGTCCGCCTTAGGCGTGAGGCGTGACGCCCATATGATTTGAAGATAAATGTGAGCTTCCATGAATAATGCTGACCAAATGAAATCATTCAGAACCAAAGTTTTTCTCCTCAGAAAATTTTAATCTGCCTCAGGCTGAAAACTTTCTGCGAATTTTGGAAACGGAATCCATACTCAAATGTCGATCTAATTTTTTGAACGTTACTTAGGGAATTTGTAAAATATAACCTACCCATTTTTAATTTTCTCCCAAACTACTACTGCCTTGCTCATCGGTCAGGTAACACAGGCTATCTTCCCTCTTTGCTTCTTGTATTAGTTTGCGA
>JBCCRX010000423.1:0-5526 GCA_039201015.1 Bacteroidota bacterium
TATCTTTTAGCTTTCGCTAATTTGATGAAAGCACTTCGATATACTTTGATCACTTTCGCTTCTTCCTGACCTGCTTCCTCGTACTTCTGTGCTGCTGTGAAGTAGGCTTCTATCGCTTCTGCCTTCTTGGTGGTTTTATCCAAAGCCTGTGCTTTTCCCATGTAAAGTGCGTAGAAATCACCCATTGCCAATCCTTTATCAAAAGTGGCAATAGCAGCATCATATTCTTCGGCTTTGCGTTGCTTGTTCCCTAAAGAATAGGCGGTGCGCATACCGTTGGTTTTTGCTAGTTCTAGCACTTGCATAGAAGTAGAATCCCCTTCTTCGGCTTGTTCTGCTTTGGCAATCGCTTGCTCGAAAAGGGACAGCGCATTCGCAAAGTCTTTGCCTTTCATTAGTTCTACTCCTTCATTGTAAAGATCAGCGGCAGATTTCTCCTCTTGTGCCTGTAGGCTCAATGTGCCGCCCAAGAAAAATAGCATTAAAACATAACTTAATCGCTTCATCATAACTGTTGTAATTGTGTAAGTTTAAAAATGTGAGTAAGGTGAATTCAAACTGAAACACCTGAACCAATAAGTACCCAGACAGAAAAAATATTTTGCCCTGTTTGTTTGCTTATGATTCAGGTGCTCGAAGAATACTGAATATAAATTCGATCAGTTCAACGATTTTTTTTTTGTAAAGTTTAGAGTGGGCACGATTCTATTTTGTGTCAAACCCCATTTACAATCAAAGACACCAAAAATGAAATTACTTCACTGGCGTCAGAACATAGCCTTCCTTTTCCAGCAACTGAATGACTCCTTTTTCTCCACCCAAATGTCCTGCACCGACGGCAAAAAAGGTAGTTGCTTTTGTCATCATTTCCTTCATTTTAGGAATCCAATTCTCATTGCGCTGAGTCAAAAGTAAAGCTTCGTAGTCACCAAGTCCGCTTTCATCTTCAATGGCCATAGACTGCATAGCTTCAATATTTTGCCTCTTGTACAATTCTACCATTTCTTTAAATTGGTCACCCCCTTGATCACCCATTTTTATAGCATCCACTAACATTTTAGCTTGTGCTTCGTAGGGAATGCTGTCAAACAGACTAAACTGAAAATCCATCGTTTCCAAACCTTCAATGGGTTTTTTGCTTTTTTCTGCTTGCTTCATTAGTTCCAATTCATAGGACATGATATCACCTGAATTGAAGCCTGTGGGAGATACGCCACCCGAAGCAAAGGCAGATAGAAACATTGGTTTCATGCGCTCTAGCATCATCAAAGGTAAGCCCATTTTCTCAAAGTGCGCGTTGACGAGTTTATATTCTTCTTCGGTCAGTAAATCGCTAAGCGATTTTCCACCATTCATCATGATTTTATCCATCATTGACATCAGTGTCGTTGGATTCATCATATCGTCCACCTTGATTTCAAATATGACCGCTTGGCTGCTATCGAAAGCCGACTGCATCGCTGGTGTAAAAAAATAATCTTCCTTACCGATCATGTGAATAGTACCGAAAACATAGGAAGGAGCGTTCAAGTTGTTGCCCGATACTTTCCATAAGAGCGCGTTTTTGGTATCATCCGTTTTTTCTATAACAATATCTGAATCTTGGGCGTACAAAAAGGAGGTGCTTAGAAATGATAGCACTCCTAGGCAGAGCAGTAATTTTTTCATTGTTTATGATTTTTTCCTTCAAAAATTTAAGCCGTCGAGTTTGTATGGGGTTTGGGTACACTTTGCAGATTAACAAAGTGACAAAAATAAGTTCAGTTTATCCATCCCCCGTTCCTTATGCACTTTTTGGGAAATTTTTATTGCATGAAAATTTCCCAAAAGGGACTTTCGGACAGAAATAAAATTTTTCTGATTATAACGGAATGCAGTGGTTAGTAAATGCTGCAATAGCGTTTCATAAGTGTCGAAATTCCATATACTTCGCTGCTAAGGCAGCGAAGGGAACTTCGAGCGGGAGAGATGAATCAGTGGTTTTACCGCCGATTCATCTCTCCCTCCAAAAGGATTTTCGCGTCGAAGGCGCGGGAAACCCCTCAACTTGCTGATTTTTGTAGATTTTTTTCTTTCACCGCAAAACCTTACAATCAGAAATTTTTAAAATTGATAATTTCAAAAATTTTGTTTCTATCCAAAGGACTTCTTGAATTTTTTCTACGAAAAAATTCTTTTACAATACACATAAATAAAAAAGTGTATAGAAGTGACCGCTTTTCTAAGTAAAAAACTCCACCATTTGTTTTTTGGTTTTACGGCAACTTAAAAAACGTCTTAAATTAGAAGGTGGGTAGTTGGTTTCCTGAGAGACCAATCAATTATTTCAACACTATATCGTCTAATCGAAAAAGTTCATACGTTTCAATGATAGCAATTAGTTGGTTTTCATAGTCTGCTTGCTGAGAATAGCCTAATTGTACCAGCCCTTTTGCCCATTTTTTATAATCTTTTCCATGTTGCAACAGTTGTTGGTAAGGATGCAGTTCGGAACTGAAAAGTAAGCTATGGGCGCGCCAACTTTCCCAAGCAGTAGAAAAGTGTTGCTCCTGAAAAGGTGTGCCAAAATGATTGTTGCGTTGTATGACTGAAGAGCTTGTGCCAGCATGACTTTCAAGCAATGCTTGCGCCATTTTCACACTAGCAGGCATTCCAAATTTTTGTTGTTCTTGGATAGCTACTTTCGCAAAACGACTGATGTAACCTTCTATGGCTTCCGTCGGTAAATTTAGGGGTGAAATGGGAGCAGTTGTACTCAAATTGATTTGAGGAAGTGTACTAAATTGCTCAGGAGCTTGATGATTGACAGGACTAGCGGCGGGTACGGAAAAAGGTGCTTTCATGTGAATCTGAAAATGCAAATCCTTCTTCAATAAAATAAAAATGGCGAAAGCCAAAACGCACAATTGAAAGACAGGCAGGCGAACCGACTTGAAAATGCCAAAAGTGTAGCGATGAAAATGAAACAATAAAACGCTCCATAGTTTTTTGATCGTATTCCACCATTTTTTAAGTAACAAATTCAAGCTGATGTTTTCTAGCCTGTGGTATTCAGAGGCTTGCGGAACGTTTGTTCGATTTTGTTGTGTGATTCTATTCTTCATTGTTTTTTAATATCAAATCGTTCAAGGATGACGTCTTGCTATACAAACTTCTCGACTTAGGATAGTACTTCATCTCAGTTCTTGTATATCGAAAATAAATGCTCGGAAGCTAAAGAATCAAATAAATATCAAACACAAAATTGGAACTGAACCATATTTTTTGATATATTTGCTTCTGGCTGTAAATTTAAAACAAAAAGTTTTATTTTTTACAACGGAAAAACAAATTTTTACTTCTAAATATGTCTAAATATCAAAACCATACTGTCAATCAACGTTTTAAAGCAGTATATGAAGCACTGGAAAACTTACAATTGATAAAAGGTAAGTCTGATATTGCAAATGAATTGGGGACCTATAATCATATTATCAATAGTATTTTGAAGGGACAACGCAATATTACGATTGACCAATTGAGCCAATTGTTTGATACTTACAGCGTGAATGCCAACTATTTGTTTGGATTGAGTGATGAAATGTTTACAGCGAGTGGAAAGCTAGAAAGCCGCTCTATGGACGAAAGGGATTTTTCTGGTAAACCCAACATTACATTAATTCCGCTCAAAGCATTGGCGGGGAGTGCCGTACCTGCACCCGAGTTGCTAGAAGAAGAACATCCGCAGTTTTCTGTGCCAGGCATGCAAGGCAATTTGTTGGCCGTTGAGATCAGCGGAGATAGCATGATGCCGACTCTAATGAATGGAGACATTGTGATTTGTGAGCGTATAGAGCGAGACGAACCGATTCGTGAAAATCAAGTTTATATTATAGTAACAGATACAGTGGTAGCCAAAAGAGTGCAGCAAGTGAAATCAAATGGAACTTTGAACAAACTTCGGTTGATTTCTGATAATTCTAGCGTTTATCAGCCTTATGAATTGGACGTACAAGAAATACTCCAACTCTTGAAAGTGAAGTGCAGGTTAACGTCACACGGTATGAAGTAAGGCTGATATTATTGCGCTTATTTCCTCTGGCATTTTACTGCCGTTCCTGTAAATGTGAAATAAAAGTACGGACCACTCACCGCCTCAAAATCGACACTGACGCCCACGATTGCATTCGCGCCTAATTCATCTGCCTGGGCAACAGCATCCTTGGTGGCTTGTTGCTCTGCCCTAGTGATGAGTTCTGGCTGTTTGGATGCCCCCATTTCTTTAAATCTTTTCGCGTACACAAACGCCTTTCCTGTAACGATTCCTAAATAGCGTAAGATTTGATGGGTTTCGATATTGTCCGTTGTTGTTAAAATCATTCGCGTCTTACTTTTTAGTCTGAGACTTACATCCTTCCCTTAATATTTTCTCTACGCATCCAGCGTAAAAACGTAGTGTCTATCACTAGAACGTACTTCGCTAAAAGTATATCCATTCACTTCTAAATACCGCAAGTCCTCTATTTGATGGATACGATTTTTAACAATTTGACGACTCATAGCACCTCTTGCCTTCTTAGCATTAAAAGCAATGGTTTTGTAAGTTCCGTTTCTGTTTTCCTTGAAATCAATATCCAATATCTGCCCGTTTAGCTTATCTTTCTGGACGGATTTGAAGTATTCCTTAGACGCTAGATTAATCACCCAATCACTGCCACTTTCTGATAGGTCTTCGTTGATAATACTTGTAATTTTTTTACCCCAAAATTCGTAGAGATTTTTGCTACCATTTTGTTGTAAGGAAGTACTCATTTCCAGTCGATAAGCTTGCATCAGATCGAGCGGGCGCAGTAAACCATATAGACCAGAAAGGATACGAATGTGCTTTTGAGCGAAAGCCAAGTCTTCCTCCGAAAAGTCATCGACTTCCAAGCCCTGATAGACATCTCCTTTAAAGGCGAGCACAGCTTGTTTGGCATTTTCTCTAGTAAAAGGCGTCTTGAATTGATGATAGCGTTCAAAGTTTTGTGCTGCCAGGTTTTCACTAATGTTCATCAAATCTTGCAGATCGGTGGGTGACTTTTGGCGCAACACTTTCACCAGTTTCTTGCTCTCCTTAAGCAATCTTGCTTGACTGTGTGTTTTGATAGATGTTTCGCTATAATCTAATGTCTTTGCAGGCGATAATAATATAATCATTGTGCTGTTTTGCTTTTTTTAGTAGGAATAACTTTCTGATAGTTTGAAACGGATTTTCAATATATGGTCTCGGTGTTAAGATTTACTAAATCTTTGAGATTTAGCAAATCTCTGTTGCGATGTTTTGAGATGCGACCTATCTTCTTTTGGCAGCTCTAGTTGTCTTACATCAAAGAATTACTTGGGATTGAAGCTCACTTTTGAAGTTTGGTTCTTTGAAAATTTTTGTGATCTAGCTGTACGATTTCAGGCAATAACATGTTCTTTTTGTCTTAGCACAAAAAGAACCAAAAAAGCCAAGACTGAATTTCTTTTTTAGCGTTGCAAAAGCACCAAAAAGACTAAACA
>JBCCRX010000424.1:0-5483 GCA_039201015.1 Bacteroidota bacterium
GTACTTAGTACACTGTAAACTAAGTTTTTTCGCATTTTCAACGGGGGAGTTGGAGGGAGAAAAAAAGGTTTCTCAAAAACCTTTTTTTCTCCCTCGACCCTCACATGCCGCCGTCTTCGACGGCGGTAGAGGGGTTTTTGAAGCTCGAAAATCTACGATTTTCTCGCTTCTCAAAGTTAAAACAAACTTAGTTTACACTGTACTTAGGAACGACGCACAAATAACCTCAGCTTCTTGACTTCATCTTTACGCCTTAGGCGAATAGGTTTTGCGCTACTTTTCGTTAGAAAAAGTCTTATGTCCGCCTAAGGCGGATTGCGATTTTTCTGCCTCCATTAGCACAAAAATATCTTGTCAAGATCCTCAGTTTATTCCTCCCTCGTTCCTTACCTGACCGTAATAAGCATCTACACCATGCTTACGTTCATAATGTTTTTTGATCAAACTGTCTTTGAGACGAGGCGCATCGGGATTGATTTGTAAAGCTAAATATGCCATTTTAGCGCATTCTTCTAAAACGGCCGCATGATAAACGGCTTTGCTTACACTTTTGCCCCACGTGAAGGGCGCGTGATTGCCGACCAATATCATTTCTACTTCTTCGTAAGACAGTCCTCGCACCTGCAATTCATTCATAATCTGCCAAGCAGTTTCATATTCATAGTTGCCTTCAATCAATTCATCTGCCATTGGTGGCGTGCAAGGAATATCAACAGTCGTATGGTCAGCATGGGTCGTTCCCATGATCGGTAAGTCATACTGTGCTTGCGACCACGCCGTACCATAGGTCGAATGCGTATGAACAATGCCTCCTATTTTCTCCCAATGTTTGTAGAGAGCTGCATGGGTTTTGGTATCCGAAGAAGGGCGCCAATCGCCTTCTACTACTTGTGCTTCAAAGTCCACTACGACCATACTATCTATGGTCAATTCTGAATAAGGCATACCACTCGGTTTGATGGCAAAAACACCCGCTGCACGATCTACTGCGCTTGCATTACCAAAGGTAAATAGCACCAAGCCGAGTTCAGGAAGTTGCATATTGGCTTCGTAAGCTGCTTCTTTGATGTGTTGGTATGGACGCATTGTGAAATGATGTTTTGAAAGTTAGGAGGTAAGTCCAAGCTTTCAGAGGGATACAAAGTTTGAAAAATAAGGATTTCGTATCCCTCTGAGGTTCAAGCTTACCTCCTAACTTCTGTAATTATTATAAAACCCCTCCAACAAATTTCCCAATTCTTCATAAGCAGCATACAACTGATTGTACTGCTCCACTTGTTCAGGACGGGGTGCATAATGCGCATCAAAACCTGCACCCATCGCTTGCATAGCGGAAAAAATATCTTGGTGAATGCCTGCTGTGGTTGCTGCAAACATAGCAGCCCCTAAGGCAACGGTTTGTTCAGATCGTGCTACTTTGATGGGACGATTCAGGACATCTGCCATCGTTTGCATGACAAAAGGCGACTTTTTAGCCACGCCACCCAGCGCAATAATGCCTTTAATGGGAATACCTTCTGACTGAAATCGCTCCACAATTTTCCGCGCTCCAAAACAAGTAGATTCTACTAAAGCTCGAAAAATAATCGGTGCATCGCTACTCAAATCTAGTCCAGCTACTGCCCCTTTCAAGTATTGATTTGTATCAGGTGTACGACGACCATTTAACCAATCTAAAGCTACAACATGATTCGCTCCAAGCTCCACCTTTTCGGCTGCTTCGTTGAGCATAGAGATCATACGATCTGCTGCATCTTGAAGCAAACTCGCTTTTGTCTTTTCATCCAATAAAGCACTCGACACTATCACTTCCTCCACCGACCACATCATCAGTCGCTTGAACCAAGCATACACATCTCCAAAAGCGGATTGTCCCGCTTCCAAGCCCAACATATTGGGGATGACCGAACCTTCCACTTGTCCGCAAATACCTTGTACCAATTTATCACCTACTTCCTCCATTGGTGCGACTAAAATATCACAAGTGGAAGTCCCCATGATTTTACTTAGATGATAGGGTACTATTTCGCCACCCACTGCGCCCATGTGTGCATCGAATGCCCCGACACTCACCACAACTGTAGTAGAAAGTCCTAGTCGATCTGCCCAAACAGCACTGAGCGTACCTGCGGACACATCCGAAGTGTAGGTCTCTGAGTACAAGCGATCAACAAGTCCATCTAGTAAAGGATTAAGAGCAACAAAGAAATCATTGGGTGGCAAACCGCCCCAATCGGGATGCCAAAGGGCTTTGTGACCTGCTGCGCAACGGCTTCGTTTCATTTCCTTCACAGCTAGGCCGCCTGTCAGCAAAAAAGGCATCCAATCACAATGTTCTACCCAAGCATAAGCAGCATCTCGAATGCTTTCATCCACATTTAGCGTATGTCCTATTTTCGCCCAAAACCATTCAGAAGAGTAAATCTTACCCGAATATTTGGTATAGTCTGTTTCCCATTTGGCGCACAACTCATTGATGGCTGCTGCCTCGTCAATAGCAGTATGATCCTTCCAAAGAATGAACATGGCATTCGGATTGTCCTGAAAACCTTCGGTGAGGGCGAGTGGTGTGCCCGACTTATCGACGGCACAGGGCGTAGAACCCGTTGTATCTATGGCAATGCCTTTTATTGCACTAGCCAACCCGTCAGAAACCTGTGCCAATGCTTGTTGGATAGCTGCTTCCAAACCTTCTACATAGTCGAGTGGATGTTGTCGAAATTGGTTGATGCTCGCATCGCAGTATTTGCCTGCTTTCCATCTTGTGTAATAATGAACAGCGTGTGCAATTTCTTTGCCTGTTTGTGCTTGAATAATCACCGCTCGGACGGAGTCCGTACCAAAATCTACACCAATGACATAGGATGTTTCGTTCATCTATTTTGTTTATTACTCACAAGGATAGTAAAAGTATTCATTTTTCCCTATGATAATAAAAGCAGAAAGCTACTCTTTTGGGTAGTATTTGAAATTTTTCGTGTGAGTAGAAGAAAGCTTGAATGTTGTCAACTTAATCTCTCTCTCCTGAAGTATGTGGAATTTCAACACTTAATGAGACGCTATTGCAGCATTTACTAATCACCGTATTCCGTTATAATCATCAAAGCTTAAATTGACAGCACTCGAAGAAAAATTATGCTTTTGGTAGTTCAAAAGAGAAGGTCGCATATTCGCCTACTTCACTTTCCACCGAAAGCGAACCGCGATGCCGCTCAATAATTCGTTGTACAATGGATAAGCCTACGCCCGTTCCTTTAAAATGCGCTCGGTTGTGTGCGGTTTGGAAGAGCTGAAAAATCTGTGCTTGCTTGTATTTGGGAATCCCTACTCCATTATCACGAATGCTAATGTGGTGTTCTTCATCGGACGAAGTCGCGTGTATAGCTATCGTCGGATTGGGCTGCTTGGCACTGAATTTTACAGCATTGCTCAATAAGTTCCTAAAGACTTGCCGAAACATTAATTCATCCCCCTTGATATTGGGCAATGCACCTATGCTGAAATCAACCTGAGTGGCAGCGGGCATAGTTTGTTTTAATTCGGCTACTATATCCTGCACCAAATCATCAAGTGAAATTTCTGCAGTGGCAAGCGGCATATTGTCTGCTCGCGTGTAAGCATTGATTCCATCGATCATGTTTTGCATTTCTTCGATAGAGATTTTAAACTCTTCAACGTAGTCCAAAAATTGAGCATCTAACGCTTGATCTTTAGCTTCGATTATCAATAAGTCAATGAAGTTCTTGGCATTGACAAGGGGGAGTTTCAAATCATGTCCGACGGTATAATTAAAAGCACGTAGTTCTTGTTCTTTGAGCAGTGCAATCCCACGCACATCCTCCAAAAGTTGATCTTGTTCTTCTAATTTTAGCTTCAGCGCACTCTTGAGTTCAATCAAATTATTTTTCAATAGCGACTGACTAATATTTTTTTGATTCAGTGCTATTAAATCTTCGCCCCATTTCGATAAATCTTCCGTTTTGGCTTGTATGCTGCGTTGCGTAGCAGCCGTGAAAGCTTTATCTTCTGCATTCAATTCTGCTTTCAAGGCAAGTAAATTTTCATTGACATCGCTTAAAGTCTGTTCATTGGTTTGTAGTAATCTTCTTCTGTTGTTGAGTAAGAAAATGAAGACCCCTAAAAAGAGCAAAATAGCAAATGCCAATACCCTAAAAAGCAAGTTGCGTTGTTCTTCTACCTTTAAGGTCTCATTCTCTCTTTTGATCAATTCTAATTGATTTTGCTGTTCTGCAACGGTAGCAGCGAACACACCTACACTTTCTAGTTTTAGGCTAGCAATAGAATCCTTATAGCTTTGTGCTTTCGATAGCAGCGAGTCTGCCAACTCAAAATTCCCTCTTTGTCCTTCCAAGCGACTTAGGATAAAATTCAACTCATTTAGGGATGCGGTGTCTGCTCTTTCGACAGCTATGGCATAGCTTTCCTTAGCACGATCGTATGCCTTTTCGTATTCGCTTTTCTCCAGATGAAGCCTTGCTTTAGCCGCCAATGCTTTGGATCGATACAGCAAGTCACGACAGTTGTTGTCGGGCTTCAGTATGTTGTCAAGCAGTTCTTCTGCAATAGCTAAGTTGTCTAGTTTGATGTTTAAGTTAGCTACTTCTGTGATACCGATATAGCAAGGATCATCCTTTATAAGTTCAACTACGAATTCATTGAGTTCCTCTATCCTCTCATCCTTCTTTAGGTCGCCATATAAATTGGCTAACATCAAATTGATTGTAGCTTCTTTTTTGGTGTAGTCACTACCTGCGTGATAACCGCTGTCGGCTATGTCTAGCACTTGTTGATAAGACTTGGCGGAGGCATCAAAAATTCCTAACTGTCCATAAATATAACCCATAGACATCAAGCTCCATATTTCTGCGAACAAATTATCATTTCGTTGCGCAGCTTCTAACATTTTGCGGTTTGCTTCAATCGCATTGTAGTAATCGTATACATCTATCAGATTGATAATGTGCGTATTGTGGGCTTGTACATATTCAAGTTCATGTTCGATGCCAAAGTAGGTAGCTAATTGTAAATAGTAATTACTACTGTCCAACTCGTAGGTTGTTCTAAAAAGATTACCCTTCAAATAGTACGCAATATAAATTTTTTCAGGCTCTTCATTTCCGATAGCTACTTCCTCTTTTTCTATAACTCGATCTAAATAGTAGTGTGCACTATCGCGATTAGGTGCGTAGTACACATAAGCATAGCTCAGTGTATGCTCTAATTGTAGCTGACTCTCAAGATCATTTAGCTTGTAGTAAAGCGCAAGTGACTTTCTGTAGAAAGCTGTTGATTGCTCGTGTTCTCCTAAAGACTTATGATACAGACCTAAAATATAATTCGCTCCTGCAATACCTGCTTCATAGTCCATTGCAACGGAAATATCTAAACACTGATTGGCTTTTTTCAAAGCATCGTTTAGCTTGTTTTCTCTCAGGTCAGGATTTTGCCTACCTTCGATAATA
>JBCCRX010000425.1:0-5477 GCA_039201015.1 Bacteroidota bacterium
ATTCAATCGCTGTGCGGGCGCTTGCTGAGAGCCATTACCGTTCTGAAAGATTTTTTGCTCCACGCTTTTCTGAAATTCGACGCTAGCAAAAACGCCGAAGCGATCCGAATAAGCTTTCAAATCTTCTTTTTCTATGCCCACAACTGTTCCCGAATTGGCAAAAGGAGAATCCCTTTTTGACAAAGACATTCCATTTACTACTATTTCGCCAGGAGCAGTTGAGGCAGGAACAATTAAGCCGCCAGGACACATGCAAAAGGAAAAAACGCCTCGTCCTTTCACTTGACTCACCAATTTATAACTGGAAGCAGGCAGATGTTCTTCCCTCGGTTTTTGATTGTACTGGATTTCATCAATCAAGGCCTGTGGATGCTCAATGCGTACCCCCAAAGCAAAGGGCTTGGCTTCCATTGCAATTTTTTTCTGATCTAGGATTCGATAAATATCTCTGGCGGAATGACCAGTTGCTAAAACGAGCGCGTCCGCATAGTAGGTTTCCTGTTCGTTGACGATTACGCCTTTCACTTTGTCTTTGTGTAAAATAAAATCGGTCACTTTTTTACCAAAATGTACTTCTCCGCCGTAAGCCAGAATGCTTGCTTTAATATTAGCGACTATTTTGGGCAATTTATTAGAACCAATATGCGGATGCGCATCAATCAAAATATCTGATTGCGCACCATGCTCGACCAATAGGCGAAGTATCTTTTCTATATTGCCTCTTTTGTGGGAACGCGTATAAAGTTTACCGTCGGAATAAGTGCCCGCGCCACCTTCTCCGAAGCAATAATTGGAGTTGGGATTGACTTGTCCAAAACGTTGCACGGCGCGGATGTCGCTGATGCGTTCTTTGACGGATTTTCCGCGATCCAGTACGATCGGTTTCCAGCCCAATTCTATCAATTCGAGCGCAGCAAAATAACCCGCTGGACCTGCTCCAATAATGAGTACACTCGGACGATCCGAAACGTCTTGGAAAGAAGAAAGTAAGCTAGGTTCGGCACTTTCTTGTTTCGTAGAAATACTTGCGCGAATGCGTACAAAAGGACGACTACCTCTCGCATCAATGGAGCGACGAAGCAACTGAAAATCTGCTACTGCTGCATTAGGAATTTGACATTTTTTGGCTGCACGCGCCCTCAACTGTTGTTCATTGGCTGCTTCTGCTGGCAGCACTTTTAATTCTACGACTTGCTTCATTCAGAGCCCGATTTTGCGCGAACGGTATCTTTTTCCATTGGAACTTCAGGCAGTTCTTCTGCTTTTCTTTTCCAAACCGTTGCAGCTTCATCTTGCGATTCGTATTCTTCAGGAATGAATACTTTTATCGCTACTCTTTCCTCCGCATCTATTTCTACTAATTCTTTATCCACCCAACGTCTCAACTTTACTGCTTCTCTTTCTTTTATTTTGGAGGTAATGACCATGACGACCGTAGAATCGGGATCGGAGGCAATAATATCGTATCTTCCTTTTTCGACGAAATGATTGAGCATAGAGGCAGAAGCATTACCCAAAAAAACGGTTGTTTCGGTCATAATCACATTGCCCGACCAAGTTTCCATTTCTACTTCGCCTGCCAAATCGAAATTGATTTCTTCTGCTTTTTCTAGCTCAAAAGTTTTGTGAAGTACTTTTCTGAATTGTGCTGTTGCTTCCGTAGTCTGAAAGATACACAGCAATAAGAGGAGAAGAAAATGAATTATCTTAATGTACATGTACTTTTTGATTGATTTCCAAACAAGCTTTTAACGTATGAACAAGCCTTTTCGTTTTGTTGTGTATGTAGATTAATCTATTCCAATAAAATTACCTCAGGGGGGTACAAACTTTTTATGATTTTTGAATACGAAATCTTCATTTTTTAAACTTTGTACTTCTTTGATATTCTACTGAGCAATAATTTTCTTTAATGTGTAAGTCGCTGACTACAGGTGTGTTCAATTTGAATCGGCTCGATACCAGCAATATCTGAAACTAAGTCACATATGGACAAGATAGTCGTAATCTATATTTTATACATTATGAAAAATTATTGTTCAATAGAATCCTCCTTTGAATAAAATTACTCAATATTCAATACAGTAGAATTCGATCATATTTAAGTACATATTACTATTTCTCCTAAAATATCTTCCTATCTTGAGCGAAAATTTTTACAATTAAATTCACACACTTTATGACACAGCGATACCGCCCTTTTTATCTACTACTTTCCTTTTTTCTACTCCTCAACTATGCCCATGCCCAAATCGAATTGGGAGGAACACCTCCAAGTTTTCGGCTGGGTTTAGACAACAACAACATTGAGACAATCAACACACCTGCGATTGATCTGGAGGCTTTATTGGAAGAAGACAGCCTTAGAGCATTGGACAATATGCCCTATCGCTTTGCGCGTCCTTTTCCTGTGAGCTACAATCTAAATACCGTCGGAAGTTGGACAGACTTGCCGAATGGAGATCGCATCTGGCAACTAAGAATCAATTGTCAAGAAGCACTCTCCGTTAATTTGCTATACGATGATTTCTTCATCCCAAATGGAGGACTGTATTACATTTACTCTGCCGATCGAACAGAAATCTTGGGGGCATTTGGACCGCACAACAACAAACCCTCCAGAAAATTTGCAACAGCTATGGTACATAGTACGAGTATTATTCTGGAATACTTCGAGCCTGCTGCCGTAAGGGGAGAAGGCATGATTTCGGTGAGTCAAATTGCACATGGCTATCGCTTTTTTCCAGAAACCGACGAAGGCTTAGGCGACGCAGGTTCTTGTCAAGTCAACATCAATTGTTCACCCGAAGGGGACGATTGGCAGATTGTTAAGAAAAGTGTTGCTCGAATTACGCTGAATGGTTCTGAACTGTGTACGGGTTCTTTGATAAATACGGTTGCAAACGACTGCCGTCCTTATTTCCTATCTGCCAATCATTGTTTTGACCCAACTTATGATGCGATCAACAACAACGATTTGCCAGGTATGGTTTGCTACTTCAATTACGAGCGTCCAGGTTGCGCCAACACAGGTAGCGTTCCCAATGAAACCACTTCTGGTGCAATTCTACTCGCCAATCCAAGCGTCACTTCCGATGCCAATGGTTCTGATTTTGCACTCTTTGAACTACTAGAAGATCCTTCTGATGTCTATGATGTCTATTTTGCGGGTTTTAACGCAACCAATAATCCAGGAAATGGCGGCGTTGGTATTCATCATCCGAGAGGCGATGCCAAAAAAATAGCAACGCATTCGACGATTCCTCCAGTAGTCGTCAATGATAATTATTGGCGCATCTTTTGGGATGATACGCCCAATGGATTTAGCGTAACGGAAGGTGGTTCTTCAGGTTCTGGACTTTTCGATAACAATGGTAATCTGATTGGTCAATTGTTTGGTGGCTTCTTAGGCGGACAACCCAACTGTTCTGATCCTGCGAATGATGAAGGCGATTATGGTAGATTGTTTATTTCTTGGGACAATAGAGGCGCGTCCGATGCCAGAAGAAGACTACGAGATTGGTTAGACCCTGATGATACAGGTATCCGAACGGTCTCTGGTAGAACGCCTTGTTCCGCTAATCCTGATTATGAACTTTCTGCTGATCCAGTAGCACAGACTAGTTGTGGTGATAATAGCGTAGATTATACCATTAGTGTAGAAAGCGTCAACGGCTTTAGTGATGCCGTGACCTTATCTGCCAATGGATTACCTGCTGGTGCGAGTGCCGTTTTTTCTCCTAATCCAGTGTCGCCAGGTAGCAGCTCTACTCTGACAATCAGCGGATTAGGGGCAGTGGCAGAAGGTAGCTACAATTTCAATGTGGCAGGCAGCAGCACAACGGGTAATAAAAGTATCGGACTTGCTTTGACGGTCATTGTTCCAAAAGCGGCAACTTTGTTAAATCCAGCAGACGGCAGTACTGTATCAACGACTATGCCGAATCTATCTTGGGCCGCAGAACCCAATACCGATTCTTATGAGGTGCAAGTAGCGACGGATAATGGCTTTTTAAGTGTCGTAGCTTCCGCTAATGTGACGACTACCAATTGGACGGTTACGCCCACGCTTGCTGCCAATACGACTTATTTTTGGCGCGTTCGTCATGTGCGCTCTTGCGGCAATGATCCTTGGTCTGCTCCTTTCTCTTTCACAACACCCAATATCAGTTGTTTCACCGCAATGAGCAGCAATGTACCACTACCCATTAACAATACACAAGTGACAACTTCTGAGATCACAATTACCGCAACTGGGAGTATTTCGGATGTTGACGTATTTTTTACTGGAACACACGGTCGAGTGAGAGACATGACTTTTGAATTACAAAGTCCTTCGGGAACAAGGATTCAACTCGTAGATTTGAATGATCCTTGCAATGGAAGGCAACGCGACTTCAACTTTGGTTTTAACGACGAATCTGCTTTAACGATTGATGATGATTTGCCTTGTCCTCCCAATAATGGTGGTATTTATCAGCCTGAGCAAGCACTGAGTGCTTTTGATGGAGAACAAATCAACGGAACTTGGACACTTTTAATTACAGACGATCGTCGGAGTCAAAATGGAGAATTGACCGCTTGGCAAATTGATTATTGCTTGGGTACTTCTACACCAACTTGCGACGATGGCATTCAAAATGGACTGGAAACGGGCATCGATTGTGGTGGTCCAGATTGCCCGCCTTGTGACGAACCAACTTGCGAAGACGGCATACAAAACGGACTAGAAACGGGTGTTGATTGCGGTGGCCCAGATTGTCCGCCTTGTATGATGGAGATGTGCGATACGCCAACGGGGCTGTTTGAAACCAATAATACTGGAACTTCAGTTACGCTCAATTGGACAGATGTGCCAGCAGCGAATGATTACACCGTACAAGGTCGTCAGCAAGGCGTGAGTGCTTGGCAATTAACTTTGACGGCAACTACCAACTCAATCACTATTTCCAATAATATTGTACCTGGTGTAACTTACGAATGGCGTGTGCGCTCCAATTGTGATGACGGTAGTAGTCCTTATTCTGAAGTGGCTTCTTTTGTGGCGGGTTCGAGTGCTGGCAACTTGGAAAATCGAAATGCTACAATTGCTCCAAGGCTAAATGCACGATTGTATCCGTCGCCCACTCAGGATGTGTTGACCGTTTTGGTAAATCAACCGATCGTTGAGCTAGAAATACTAGATATCACAGGAAGAAGGGTACGTCAAATGCGAATAGAAAATGACTTAATAAATCAGCAGATCAACGTAGCTACCTTAGCGGAAGGACACTATTTGCTTCGTTTACGCACGGAGCGTGGTTTTGAAGTGCTGCGATTTGTGAAGCAATAAGCTGCTTAGTACACTGTAAACTAAGTTTTATATGATTTTTCAAGGGGAGTTTGAGGGCGAAAGATGATTTTTGTAAAATCGTCTTTCGCCCTCATCCCCCTTTCCGCGCCGCCTTCGGCGGCGCAGGGATTTTTTTTGAAGCTCC